>NZ_JAFBBG010000008.1 GCF_016907055.1 Paracholeplasma morum | reverse complement strand
CCTAAATAAAATGTGAACATGATCTGAATCGTGGTTCCACTCAATTAAGGTAATATGATAATTAGTAGCTATATTTTCAAAAATCTCTTTAGCACGATTAGAGATGTCATCTGTAAAGACTTCACGTCTATATTTAGTGACTAAAATCAAGTGATACCACAACATAAAGACTGAATGTAAATTTGTGTCTAATTTTAACATTATATAGCCTTCTTTCCGTAATTATACCGAATGTTTATTATATTTATATTATACCATATTTTATATATAATATTCCACATAAAAAAACAAAAAAATCAATTCATCCCGCTACCTATAGAGGAAGGGGACTTATTGATTAGATTGTTAAACGATAAACATAAGTTGTTTACTTCTAGGTGGACCATTAGATTGCTCTCTCCATCAATCGTAATAATCAACTCTATTTTTAAATATTGCTAGTATTTTTACATGATTGTTTAGATTTGTCAATAGATATCAATAAAATAACCAAAGAATCTTATAGTCCAGGGCTAGTCTTCTAAATGTATACGCTTGATTGTCTTGTTTTTTAAATCTAAAATAACAGCATTTAATTGATTCTTAGTAATCGCTACTTGATTGGGTAATGAGTATCCATAAAGGAATCTATTGACAACAATATCCTTATCGACTCCAATAACACCATCAAGTGGCCCTGTCATTCCAACATCGGTAATATACAAAGTACCTTTAGGAAGCACGCGTTCGTCAGCTGTAGGGATGTGAGTGTGTGTCCCAACGATGGCGGAAACCTTTCCATCTAGATAGTGTCCTAAAGCGACTTTTTCGGATGTTGCTTCTGCATGAAAATCTACAAATACATAATCGGCTTTTACTTCATTAATGACTTTCTCGATTTCAAAAAATGGAGATTCCATATTCGCATTCATAAATGTGCGTCCTAATGCGTTAATGACTAATAGTGTTTGACTGTTAAATTTGATCAAATCATACCCTTTACCCGGGGCAGCTTTATAGTTTATTGGTCTAATAACATGTGAATCATCCATAAAAGTCAATAACTCGTTTTGTCCATAAGCATGATTACCCATTGTAACTGCAGATACGCCTTTTTGCATTAGTTCTTTATAGAACTTTTGAGTAATCCCTCTTCCATTATTAGCACTATTTTCTGAGTTAACAATGATAATATTAGGTTTATGAGCAGCCTTTAATTCATCGATATGGTCCAAGAAGATTTTTCTACCTGGTTCACCATATATATCGCCTATAAATAATACTTTCATTTTGTCCTCCTAATGAAGAAAAAGGAGCTTTCGCCCCTTTTATTTTGCAATATCTGTGGCACGCGTTTCTCTAACAACAGTAACTTTGATGGTTCCTGGATATTGAAGTGTTGCTTCAATTTGTTCTTTAATTTCACGTGCAACCTTAAAGGTTGATAAATCGTCAACTTCGTCTGGTTTAACAATAACGCGGATTTCGCGACCTGCTTGGATAGCGAATGAGCGTTCAACACCAGATACTTTATTTGAGATTTGTTCAAGTTGTTCTAAACGTTTGATGTAGTTATCCATCGATTCGCTTCTAGCACCAGGTCTTGCAGCACTTAATGCGTCTGCAGCTGCTACTAATACAGCAATGATCGATTCAGGTTCCTTGTCACCATGGTGAGAGGCAATCGCATCGATTACTTCTTTTGGTTCATGGTATCTAGAAACTAAAGATACACCGATTTCAACGTGTGAGCCTTCAACTTCATGGTCTACGGCTTTACCGATATCATGTAGTAATCCAGCACGTTTTGCAAGTACTTCATTTTCACCTAGTTCAGCAGCTAATTTACCTGCCAAAAAGGCTGTTTCAATTGAGTGTTTTAATACGTTTTGACCATAACTGGTTCTAAAACTCATACGGCCAAGCAATTTCACCAAATCAGGGTGTAATTTACCAATACCAGTTTCAAATACTGCATTTTCTCCAGCTTCTCTAATGAACATATCGACTTCTTGTTGTGCTCTTTCGACAACTTCTTCAATACGACCTGGATGAATTCTTCCATCTTCGACCAATGAACTCAAGGCACGTTTCGCAACCTCGCGTCTAACTGGATCGAATCCGCTAAGTACAACTGCTTCGGGTGTGTCATCAATAATCAAGTCAACACCGGTTAATGCCTCTATGGTGCGAATATTACGTCCTTCACGGCCGATAATACGCCCCTTCATTTCATCTGTTGGTAAAGTAACAACCGAAACGGTTCTTTCGCTTGTTGTTTCACTTGCATACTTTTGAATTGCAAGTGTTAATAGATTTTTCGCTCTGCTATCTACTTCAACTTTTGCTTTTTCTTCTTCATCTTTGATAAATAAAGAGATTTCTTCAGCCATATCATGTCTAACTCGTTCCATAATAATAGCTTGTGCTTGCTCTGTGGAAATTCCAGAAATTTCCATTAATTTCGCTTCTTGTTCCTTTAAAACGTCTTCCACTTTGCTATTTAATTGTTCAAGTTCTTGTTTCTTTTCATCAAGTTTAACTTCTTTTTGGCCTAAAAACTCTTCGCGTTTATCTAAGTTAGCGGATCTTCTATTTAACATTTCATCACGTTGAGTTATCTTTGTTTCAAGATCAATAACTACTTGTTTACGTTCTTTCATGTCACGTTCGAATTCACGTTTTTGATTATAAATATCTTGACGTGCCTCTAAGATAGCTTCTTTTTTAAGTTTTTCTGCTTCTTTTCTTCCATCTTCAACAATTTTTTCTGCGGCTTCACGAGTAATTCTTAGACTCTTTTCGTGCATTTTGACACGTAAATAGAATCCAATACCAGTTCCTGCTGCGATTCCAAGCAAAACGGAGACGATGATTATTAGTGCTTCCATCGTTAATTCCTCCATTTAGTTTTTCATGATTTTTTTAAAAGTAATTTGAGCGTTTTTATCTAAAACAACATCTAATTGAGATTATCATTTCATTATGTACTACTCTTTAATTATATAGTAGTTACGCCATTTAGTCAACGCATTACAATTCGTCTTTTATTTTAATTTTTTATATAGTATAATAAGAGAGATGAAATGGGGATTAATATGAAAAAAACAAATAAACCTTCGAAAATAAGCTGGTTTCTAAGACATAAATTGGTGCTTTTCATTGTTTTAGTCTTTGTTGTATTACCGATTATCATGGTTCCAACCATCTATATCACACAATATAACACAAACAAACCGATTATTTTTGAAGACAAAAAAGCTGAACTAACTCGTATTGAAGATACACCTTTTACTTTAGACTATAAGGTTATCGAAATGAGAGAAACTTCAAGTGATTTAAAGGGTGGTTATTTTAGAATACGTTATACATTAACTAAAAAAGATACTTTTAGTACAATATCTAACGTTAAACTTACTTACCAATTATCTACAAACTGGGAACGTTACACCGCTACTTCTACTGAGCAAATTAACCCTTTAGGAACAGAAAGAATTGCTCAAGTGAACTTTGATTTTGACTTAGATAAGAATATACTACCTTTTGTTAATTCTGGAACACCTATACTTTTTGCTAGAATTGTATACACAGAAACTTTACTGAATAGCACATTGGAACACGTTGTATATGTTAAACTACCTTATGATTTTGTTTCTCATGCAACCAAGATTATTCCAGCTTAATCGCTAATTTGAACTTTGAAGTTAATCAAACCTACCGAAAGACGTTAGGTTTTTTTATGCAAAAAAAGTTCTCATCACGAGAACTCTTATATGTTTACTTTAAATTGTAGTTTGCTCTAACTTGTGCTTCAATGGCTTTAGCAATCTCTGCATGTGTTTCTAAGAACTCTTTGGCGTTTTCTCTACCTTGACCGATTTTTTCACCTTCATAGGCATACCAAGCACCACTCTTCTTAACAATTTCTAGTTCGCTTGCTAAATCAATTAACTCACCCATCTTTGAAACACCTTTACCGTAGACAATGTCTACAGTAGCTGTTTTAAATGGTGGTGCTACTTTGTTCTTAACGACTTTGATGTTTACCTTATTCCCAACTATATCATTTCCTAGTTTGATTTGTTCAGAGCGTCTTACTTCTAGTCTTACTGATGCATAGAATTTAAGGGCTCGTCCACCTGATGTAGTTTCAGGGTTTCCAAACATAACACCAACTTTTTCTCTGATTTGGTTGATGAAAACTGCAATTGTGTTGGTTTTGTTTATGATACCGGAAAGTTTACGCATCGCTTGAGACATCAGTCTTGCTTGTAGTCCCACGTGAGAATCTCCCATATCACCGTTAATTTCTGCTTCTGGAACAAGTGCTGCCACTGAGTCAATGACAACAATTCCTACTGCACCACTTCTAATGAGTGCTTCTGCAATCTCTAATGCTTGTTCCCCAGTATCTGGTTGAGACAAAATAAGATTATCAACATCCACACCAAGTGCTTTTGCATACTGTGGATCAAGTGCGTGTTCAGCGTCGATAAATGCAGCGTAACCTCCAGCTCTTTGAACTTCTGCGATTGCTGTTAATGCAAACGTCGTTTTCCCTGAGCTTTCTGGTCCGTAAATCTCGATAATACGACCTTTTGGATATCCGCCAATACCTAGTGCCACATCAAGTGAAATTGAACCGGATGGGCTAGCATCGACATGTCTGTCAGCTTCATCGCCAAGTTTCATAATGGAGCCTTTACCGTATTGCTTTTCTATTTGCTTCATCGCATTAAGCAATGCTTCCTGCTTTTTTACGTCCATAGTCATCCTCCTTACTATATATATAACGTCTTTGACTGCTTATTACTTTAAATTGATTCAAAAACCAAATGCTTATTTTTGTAAAAGTATTCTACGCCTGAAAGGACTGTTGCGGCAAGGGCAATCCATAATAAAATGTCGCCTATCCAATGTGTTAGACCAAAATCATTAAACAATAGGAATACTAATGCAATAACTGTTGAAACCATTTTAATCTTTCCAAACTTGCTGGCAGCAATCACTTTACCCTTCTCAACTGCAAGTAAACGAATACCAGTTACGATGAACTCTCTAGCAACAACGATCAACGTCATCCACCAAAATACTCTTTGTTCGGTTTGAAGGTATAAGAATGCCGTGATGACCAATAGCTTATCGGCGATTGGATCAGTGAATTTACCAAATGTGGTAACTTGGTTGTTTTTTCTAGCTAAGTAACCATCCAAAAAATCAGTAAAGCTTGCAATAACAAACAAAATCGCAAATAACAACTGTGCAAGGTTCAATGAGAACACAGTGTCAATTGATTGAAACGGTTCAATAACCAAAATAATGACCATAATTGGAATGGCCACTATACGACTTAAAGTCAATTTATTAGGTAGTGTCATACATCATTCTCTCTTTCAATTTATTTTAACATATTTTCGGTTTAATAGTTGCATTTTAGCAACTCATTTGGTATAATTTGAGTTGCTTATCACGGGAGGTGACATCATGGCTAACATCAAACAACAAATCAAGAGAAACAAAACCAACGAAAAACGTAGACTAATTAATGCTTCATTCAAATCTTCTACTAAAACTGCAATCAAGGCAGTAATCAAGGCAGTTGAAGCAAAAGACAAGGAACAAGCTTTAGTAGCGGTTGCTTATGCAAGTAAGAAATTGGATAAGGGACAAGCTAAGGGTATTTACCATAGAAACTATGTCGCCAACCACAAATCACAATTAGCAATCTTAGTAAACAGTCTATAATCACATCAACGATGTGGTTTTTTTTTGTTTTATCCTTTGAACATGCGTTCAATTTCTAGTCTGTTCCCATATTGTGGAACCATCTTTACGTGTGATGCTAATGGTCCTCTAGGTGGGTATTTTGGATTATACCCAATGACATTGATATAGGCATCTGTAGTATCTCTTTCCTTAATCATTTGTAATAAAACATGCAAAGTAGCCTTGATATCATCAATCGCTCTATGCGTGTTTTTTACTTCTACGCCATAAGTAGAGACTGCATTGTCTAGCTTGTGTGGGAATGGGTGTCTATCCTTAAACATAGCCATAACGTCTAACAAGTCATTATTAAGTTCATATAGCGAATCCTTTTGACGTCTAAAAAGCGCCTTTAGAAACGCATGATCAAATGCAATATTATAAGCAACCAACAAAGTCTTTTCATCATACATGTCAAAAAATGCTTGAAAAGCTTCTTCTTCACTAATGCCCATAGTTAATAACATTTCATCGGTGATATTTGTGATTTCAGTGATTTTAGGTGGAAGAGGTTTATTTTGTCTAATTAAAACAGATAATTCTTTATCCATACGGTACTGCATCATTTTCGGGTCTCTTTTCAACAAAATCGCACCAATTTCGATGATGCGGTCTGTGTTGGGATATAACCCTGTTGTTTCAAAATCGAACAACAATATTTTTTCATATTTTTCTACTAACATCTTATACCTCCAACAAGAATAACTCTAGGCCAAGCTTTTTATCAATTCTACCAGATTTAATATCATAATCTAGGTTGGATAATCTTTCATAGAGAGATTCCAAGTCTACTTTTTTCATTTGTTGCGCATTTTTCACCATATAATATGCCTTAGCGGATTTTACACCAAAATACGATGCAATCATATCCTGTGTATAGCCCTTATCCAGTAACTGTCTGGATTGAATGGTTTCCTTAAGCTTTACAGAAATTGAACTGATAATTCGGATTGGATCCTCATTTTTTTCAAGTAAGTCGTAATACACTTCCAAAATGCGTTTTTTATTTCTCGCAATTACGGCGTTAGTGAGTTCAAATATATTCTCTTCTAGATTTCTACTAACCAATTGCTTAATGTCTTTAAGCGTTATTTTCTTTTCATCGAAAGCGAACAATCTAAGTTTTGCAATCTCGTTGTTTAATAGGGAAACATCATAATTGGTTCTTTCAAGTAATTCATCAATGGCTTGTTCATCAATTTGATATCTTAAAGCATCAAACTGAGCTTTGACATAAGGTTTAAACGCGTCCTTATCCATGTCTTTTACGGTTTCAATACGAATGTACTTCTTTGCCTCTTTAACAACGTTTAAGCTTGAATCTAGCGCTTTAGTTGTCATAAAAATAACCGTTGTGTCCTCATTCGGACTATGGAAGTAACGGATTAAATCTGGTAACAAGTCATCGGTTTTGTCTTCATAGAAAAACCACGGATTTTTTACCTTAATAATTTTTTTGTCAGCAAAAAAAGAAATTGTGTTCATTTCTTGTAAGAGTTGGTCCATAGATTGTTCTGTTAAATCATAAGATAGTACATTAAATGGATCTATGTCTAATGACTTTACTAAAGACTCAACAGCATTTTCGACTAAGAACATGTCATTGCCGGTGAATAAGTAAATCAAATCTGGCATGAAATCGCCCACTTTCTACTGTCAATTATACTACAATTAACCGTCTTTGTGTACCCTAATACGATATTTACGATCATAATATTTTAACCTAACGGTAATGGTGTTACTGTGTTTGGTTTGATAGATATATATGCCATTATCAAGGTATCTTGTTAGAATGGTTTTGTGAGGGTGTAAATATGTGTTTCCCGAGGATATAATCGCATATATCGGATTCACGTGATTAATGAACCGGCTAGATGACGAAGTGATTGAGCCGTGGTGGGGTACTTTTAGAAAATCACTTCCTAGTTCTTTTTTGTATTTATTAACCAAATCAACCTCTGCAGATTCTTCGATATCGCCTGTAAAAAGAAAACTAAAATCATTCATCTTGAGTTTTATTACTAAAGAGTTATTGTTGGCATTTTTATAGTCTTTTAGGGGGCCTAATATCGTCATTTCTATCCCACTACATGTTAATTTCTCACTAGGTCTTACGCGTTTAGTTTTATGACTACTATCGACAAGTAACGCCTCGATATCCTGCTCATAGTGACTGATGATTATCTCTGAAACATTGGCTGTTTCTAAAACATCATACATCTTTAAGTAATGATCTTCATGTCCATGGGAAATGATTAAATAATCGATATTAACGATATGGTTGTTTCTAAGGTATCCTTTAATGTCTCCATACGCATCGATGACGATGACACACCCATTGTGTTTAGATTCAATGATGGTTGTATCGCCTTGCCCAACATCCAAGAATGTCACCTGATCGTAAGGTTTTACGTATCTTATACAAGGAATCATATAAAGGAATAAAATAAGAAAAAAGCCTTTAAGTAATTTGTGTTTTGCTGATTCCTCTAAATAGATTAGCAGCCATAATACCATATAAATCAAAATTAATATGCCAGACAGTCTTGGAATTAAGAAGCCTATTTGATCCTGATTAATATATTCAAACAAGCTTATAATCGCTTTAAATCCCTCTTCTAACAACTCTGCAATCGGTCTAAATAAAGAGAACCATGCCAGTGGCATCAAGGTATAACTAAATACCCTCATGATGACTGGAGAAAACAGTAACGCTAAAGGATACATTCTACTTTGAATTTGCGATAAAAAGGGCAGTATTAAGAGTTGAATGTATATGGTTGTACCGACTGAACTCATAAAATCTGGTTTAGGACGTTCTAAAATGAAAAATAGACTAGAAATAAAGGTGAGCGGAAAAGCAATCGATTTAAGGTAAAAGGGATTTAATATGATCATTATCATAAATGTTAGAGATAACGCATCGAGTCGAGTTATCTTTTTATCGTTAATCACGAAGTACTCGTAGATTAAAAACTGTAAAGCAGCTCTTAATAACGATAACGGCATCTTTGTGATAAATAAATAAAATCCTAAGATGACTGTATAGCAAACTGTTCTTGTTTTCGGTTTAAAGGGCTTAAATAAGTATCCGCACATGGTCATCAAAATCTGAATATGTAACCCAGATAAAACGAACAAATGACTGATTCCCAATTTACTCAACGTGTCTTTATTCTCAAACTCATAATCCCCTAACACTAAGCTTTTGACAAAATATCGAGCATTAGTAGGTAAAGAATCCACATAAGTGTAAAGTCTATCCATTACCTTATAAGGGCTCTTTTCGACTTTGATTACCTCAAAATCGACATAGTTAAAATAGCCATTAATACCTTGGGACTTATAGTAATCATGAGCATCAAACCCATAAGTGAAGCGAGCATGATCATAAAGATTAGGTAATGTTTCAATCATAATAACTGACCCAATTTCAATTTCTTGATTCGACTTCAAATGATATTTCTTCGAATTACTCCTAATTGTGTAAACGAAAGGTTTATCTTCTGAAACCCAAAGTACACGATAATACCCATTAGGTTTAATCAAGGTTCTTGGCGTTTTTACTATGAGAAATCCAAGTAAGATGAACAAAAGCGATAACTTTAAAAGTTTATGCTTTCTCATGAAGAATACAAGTATTATCATAAGCAATAGATAGTACAGATTAAGCGCACTAAGTGCGCCAATTAGAAACCCAAACCCTAATAAATGTGTATTAGACGGTAATAAGGTTTTTAAGTTTTTCAAAGGTTTGATCGCCAATGCCAGATACTTGTTTTAAATCCGAAATCGTTAGAAATGCACCGTTTTTTTGGCGGTACTCGATGATTCTTTTAGCGGTTGCTTCACCGATACTAGGTAACATAACCAGTTCTTCTAGTGACGCAGTATTGATGTTTACTTTTTGAGTAACGGGTTCATCTTTTTTCTTAATTTCTATTCTAATGGAATCAAGAATTGGTTCCTTTAAGTTAATGGTAGATAAGTCCGCTTCAAGTTTAGGACCTAACGCGTAGTTAATCAGTTTCTCATAAGTTGTCCCAGACTCAACATAGTAAACACCTGGAAGATTGACTTCGCCATAAATCTCGACTTTAATTAGTTCAGGGACTACAATAGGTTGTAATTTTCTAGATTCTACCGGTTTATTGAGTAGTTTAGGGATAAAGATTAATAATAGTAAAAACAAAACGAACAAACCAACTTTGATTTTTTTCATTATATCACCCATTTAATGAATACAACGTAATACTATAAAAAAAAGTAAAACCAGTCGGTTTTACGTTATTTTTTTAAAGTTGCTTTGATATAGTGCTTACGTTCATCAGGACCTGCTAGCGTGATAACTTCCATTCCTAGATTCTCTAAAATGGATGTGTAGTATTTAAGTGGATAAATGGATTGTGTCACCTTGTAAGTTTCGGTTGTTGTTATCGAATGCTTTAAAGAGGCATTGTGTACGGACACTTTCCATTCATAATAAAATGGTTCAGTATCGGTTTCTATGTACCCATCCATCACGGATAAATACTCTTCTTTATAAACGTCAAACAAAAGCGTACCTTTGGCGTTTAGGGCATTTTTCAAATTCTTAAAAAGCCTTTTAGCCCCTTTGAAATAATTCACAACATCATTTAGCAAGATGATTTGGTCATACTTAGCTCTAATAGGTTCTCGTAAATCATGTTCATATAAATGTGCGTATAGGGCATTTTCTCTCATTTTATCCCTAGCAATTGCTAGTGATTCTGAGTCTAAGTCAATCCCACTCGCATGAAACCCTAGTTTTAATAGAGGAATTAGAAAAACACCTGTTCCACAGCCTGCATCCAAAAGTGACTTATTTGGATCAAGTTCTTTTACAATGAAATCTACAATTGGTCCGTAGTCGATGTCCTCAACCAAAGCTTCATAAACCTTTCCGAAACTCATGTTATAATTCGACTCTTTTTAACCCCATAAGGCGTTTATCGAAGCCATAGAAGTCTCTTTGTTCTTCCGAGAAGATATGGATGATAATATCCTTAAGGTCAACCAATAACCAACCACCTGTTTTACCTTCAATGCCTTTGATTTGATTAGGAAGTGCTTCTTTAAGGTAAGAAACCAAGGCGTTAGCTTGTCGTTCATTCGCGGTAGCCACAACCACATAATCGAAGAATGGCGAGGATTTCTCCATGTCATATACTCTGATGTCGGTTGGTTTAACCAATTCTAATGTTTTGATCGTTTTTTCTAATAAGTTCATTTCGTCTCCTTGTAATACTCTATACATTCTAGTTGTTCTATATGTGGTGTAACATTATCTTTTAAGAGGTGTTCTACCGTGAATTGAAGCGATAATAAATAAGCTTCTTTAAGGTCTTTTAGCGCACGTTCATAGACAATTTTTGCTTCTTTAAAGTGTCTATTTGGTTCCGAATAATCAGAAACAACGATAATCATGGTTTCCAAGTTCATATCTGGTTTACCCCACATATGGTATTGAATCGCCTCAATCACTTTCGGATCGTTTATCCCTAGGACTTTTTTTACATAGGCGGCTGCAGCCAGTGCGT
This sequence comes from Paracholeplasma morum, assembly GCF_016907055.1. Taxonomy (NCBI): domain Bacteria; kingdom Bacillati; phylum Mycoplasmatota; class Mollicutes; order Acholeplasmatales; family Acholeplasmataceae; genus Paracholeplasma; species Paracholeplasma morum. The sequence goes on along the minus strand of NZ_JAFBBG010000008.1, from coordinate 52,286 downwards.
GATAAACTACTTTGGTATCTTGATATTTCTTCACTAGCTCTAGATCATCAATCATTTCTACTTGAGATTCGATTGTATCGTACTTACATAAATCATGTAATAGTGCTGCTTGTTTCAAAACAAATGGGTCTCCACCATGAATTAAACCAAGTTCTAGAGCGCGTTCATATACGCCCTTTACATGTCGTATACGGTCTTTATGATCTCCAAGTTTTTCTAAAAGAATTCGTTCAAAATCCATTAGTATAACGCCTCACTTAATACCACCCTAAAGTCTTTAGGGGTATATACCTCGACGACTGCTGGTCCCATTAAATGGACAAAGGCAATGTCCGCAAATGCAACTTCGTACCTTTTAGCTTCTTTGATTCTAAAGACTTGTTTGACAAAGGTAGTTGACACACTATTTTTGAACAGGTGTTCTTTTCTTGAATCAAACTTTACGTAGGATGAATCGTATTTGGTTCTATGCAATTGCATCTTAGATGATGCATAAAAACTAATCCCCTTGAATCCACCTTCTAAGTAGGAAAATACCCCAATGCCATCTAGATAAACCGATTGTTGTTCGTCTAGTTGATAAATCGTTGGTTTAACTCTTGATTCAATCAATAGTTCTTTATAAGCCTCATATGGTAGAAATTCTGCAATACCACCGTCAAGGAAAATACCTGGGGTATCAATAATCTTTCGATCATTAAATGGCATGTCAAATTCTCCCTGTGTTAAACCTGGTTTTTTACCAGATAAAACGTTCGTTCTATGTTTCATTTTTTCAGCAATACGTCTAAATAGTAAGGATTTTCCTGAGTTTTGGAATCCTACTAAGTAAACATTTTGATGGTTTTGATAGTGACTAATCGTATCGATTAAAAGGTCAATATTATAGTTTTGAAGAGCAGAAACCGGAATTATTTCTTCAAAACGCATTTTAAGGATGTTTGCTTCTTCACGTATTTTATGAATCATTCGGTTGATATTTACACTTTTTTCAAGCGTATCTAGGTGGTTTAAAACGAGTATTGTTTTCGAATTTGGGAAATGTCTATCTAAACGATACTTCAGTCTTAATGACAAGTGATTAACACTTAGTACATAGATGATCAAAGCTTCTTCTTTAATCGTTGGCATATCGCCTTTTAAGATTTCTTGATTCGTTACTTTTGAGTAATTTTTCAAATTAAAACAATCCACACATAAATCATGTTCTATAGACTTGACATATCCTAAGGCTTTTTCGGTGTTTGTTTGTAGAATAACGCCACAACCACTACATTTTTTCATCTAAAAACCTCTCTTTATACAGTTCTTTATGGTGTTTTTTCGCCTTTTTCAAGAAAAAAGCTTCCATTTTTCGGTTAATTCGTGTTGGTAGGATGTCAGACTTTCTCATGATCGGATTCACAAAAATAGTGTAAAAACCCATTCGATTTCCACCTAAAATATCGGTCATGATTTGATCGCCAATGTTTATTACCGTGGTCTTATCGTTAACCCCCAACAGTTTAAGTGCTTTCTTAAACCCTTTTTTAAGAGGCTTACGAGCACTCGCTAAATATGGGTACTTTAAATCCTTTGAAAAGAGTGATACCCTTTGTTTATTGTTGTTAGAGATTAATAGGATTTTAAAGCCAATTTGTTCGATTTCATTGAGTAGGTTAATGGTCTTTTCATTAGGTGTATGTTCTTGATAAGATACCAATGTGTTATCGATATCAATTAAACATACTCGGAATCCTTTCTGATATAAACCTAAAAAATCGATGTTGTTCACCGATTTTTGATGTTCATTAGGAATAAAATTCAAATAACGTTTCTTCGCCATACTATTTAATGTCTAGTATTTGGACATGGAACGATTTGCCTGTTTCTAGGTGTACTTCTACAGAATCCCCTTCAACAGCACCAATGATTGCTTTTCCAACAGGTGAATCTGTTGAAATCTTATTTAACATTGGGTTTGCTTCAATGGTTCCAACCAATTGATAATCTACAGTTTTCTTCTTTTCTACGAAGAATAATGTTACTGTTTTCCCGGTTGTAACTTTGTTATCGGAAGATGCTTTAATTAATTTAAAGTTTTCTAAGATATTTTCAATTTCTTTGATGCGCGCTTCAATTCTTGCTTGTTCATCTCTAGCTGCATCATAATCAGCGTTTTCAGATAAGTCCCCTTGTGCACGAGCTTCTTGAAGCGCGATGACGTTTTCAGGACGTTTTACATCTTTTAAGTGAGATAACTCAGCTCTTAACTGATCGACACCTTCTTGGGTCAATTCAAAGACCTGTTTATTTTTTGCCATAAAATTCACTCCTTGTTTTACATTTTATAATTATACTATAATTCCTATGAATTAGATAGTTAAAGATGATGTTTCTTTAATGCTTTTTGTATTTCTTTGTGCCCAGGCATTAGTAGATCTAAGACATCATAGAACGGTTTTTGATGATTGGGCACAAGTATGTGTGCGTATTCATGCATCAATACGTATTTAAGATAGATGGGGTCTAGTTTTGCAAGATAGGCATTTAGAGTAATGACTTTTTTTCTAATATGACAACTGCCATATTTGGATTTTAGCCATTTTATTTCCGTTGGAAGTGGTTTCAAACCTATTGGTTTTAAAGCCTCAAAGAGCCAATCCTCGAGTTCCATTAACTTTGTTTTCAATACTTCTTTATAAAACCTCTTAAGTGCTTCTTCCTCGGTTTTTGTGTAGTAGATTGTGACTTCATCACCAACGTCATAACTAAATCTTTTACTTTGGATGTAGGTGATAGATTTCGTCAACCCAAAATAATTAGGGATGGTTATTTGTCGAGTCATTTTTTCATAAAACAGATCATATTTTTTATGAATATAATTAATGATTTCTTGATCACTAATATGTTTAGGACGAGTTATTAGTACATAATCGTCTTTAAAATGAAAATAGGCGTGTTTGATTTTTTTAGTCTCAAATTCAAAGCGCAGTGTTTTCTCACCCTTAATTAAAATCATAGTACTTTTCTTAACATATCAAAGGCATGAACTTCAAAAGGCACTTTGATTTTCAAGATTTGTTTAGGGTGTCTTGCTGCATCTAATAGATTCATTTGTTCATCATAGATGTTTTCAACGACCGTTTTACGTTGGTATTTTGGTCCAACAAGCTCCACTTCTTCACCTGGTTTAAAGTGATTACGTTGTTCAATCGTCGCATACCCTGTAATTGCATCATAATCAATGACGATGCCTAAGAATTCTTTTGTTGGTTCTTCACTGCGTAAGTTATATAGTTGTTGTTCTGCCTTTGGCATCCCAGCTAAAAACCCGTATGAGGTAAGTCTATTTTCTGCTTTTCGAATTTCTTCTTCATAATAATTCATATCTTTAACCGTACCAGTTTGTGTATACTCATCAATTAGTAACCGGTAAGTTCTTACAACCGTAGCAATATAGTGAATACTCTTCATACGCCCTTCGATTTTAAGTGACGCTACATTTGCATCCATTAATTTAGGGATGAACCTCAAAGTTTGTAAGTCTTTAGAAGACATTGAAAACGGCATTGAGTCGTCTGATATCTTTTCATCATCACTATATAAATCGTAATTCCAACGACAACTATGGGCACAGCCACCTCTGTTTGCGTCACGATCAGTCATATTATTCGAAAGGGTACATCTTCCACTGTAGGAAGCACACATTCCGCCATGAATGAATACTTCAATCTCAACTTCTGATTTCGAAGTAATCTCACTAATTTCATCAATGTCAAGTTCACGACCTAATACAACACGTTCGGCGCCCATATCTTTCCAAAATTTAACAGCGCTACTGTTAACCACCGATTGTTGAGTGGAAATATGAACTGGAATACTTGTATGATCCAAAGCGGTTTTTACGATATATGGGCTAGCCGCAATTATCGCGTCTACACCAGCACTTTCTAATCCCTTTAGATACTCAATTAATTCACCCATATTTTCATTATGTGGAATAATATTGGTTGTTACATAGAGTTTTTTGCCAAATTGGTGCGCGAAGTCAGCACCTTCTTTGATGTCTGCCAATGTGAAGTTGGATGCTCTTGCACGTAATGAAAACTCTTGTCCACCAATGAATACCGCATCTGCCCCATATAAGATTGCTATTTTTAGTTTTTCTAAATCGCCTGCTGGCGCTAATAGTTCTGTCATTTCAATACCTTCTTAGGTTTATATACAGTCTTCTTAAATAAGAAGCCCGTATCCCATTTTTCTTTATAGTTATCCAAAATTTGTGCTTTTGCTTCTTCGGATGGTTCTTGATAGTATTTTAAAATCTCTAGTGTGTATTGATCGTCGTGAAAAATGGTATCAAAAACAATATAATCGACTGAATTACTAAGTTCATCTACATAAGGTAATCCGCAAAACACATTTTCTCTAAAGATATGTGTACCTGCTTCATCTTCCAAAGCTTTATAGCGAAACTCAGGTCTTTTTTCTTCTACCACAGATAAGTTTCGTTTGTCATGATAAGGATTTGGAAGGTTCTTATTTTCAAAATAAGCATTTACTAGTTGCCTTTTGGAATAAAACATATCTAAATATCCATGAATGTACATAAAGAGTGGATATGGTCTATTTTTCCCAATTTCAATGATGTCTTCCAAAATAATTTCCTTAGCTAAGAAAACACCTTTAATGCCTTGTTCATGATAGTAGTGAACATCAAAGACATTCGCCAATAAAGTTTCAGGATTATAAACCATCTTATGAAGGATATTCAACTTTTTGGCAATCGATAACACACCTATATCGGCAATAATGTATCCTGTGATTGCCTCACTATCGACACTCTTGATAAAGTCTTCGTAGTGGTGTTCATCTTTATCGTGCAAAATGCGGTTCATAAGGATATATACTTCTTTTTGTGCGTCTTTGGCCATGTTGGAAGCAATGACAATCTCTTCAGAACTAAAACTTCTTGTTAGTCTTGTAGAGACTTTATCTTGTCCCACGATAAACCCATCACAGTAGTTCTTTAAGAACTCGATTGAGTTCACTTCAAATAATGTTACTAATTTCTTCATAGCGGTTTCCTCACTGATACGCTCATGCCATCACCAATATCTGTAAATGACGTTTCGAATTCTTTGTTTTCTTGTAAAAATGTTTTAAACCCGTTAAGTCGCTTGATGAGATTTCTTGTCCCACGCTTAACTTTGGTTATATCCAAATGGTGAAAATTTAAGTTATCTGTAATGATAAATCCGTTTTCAGTTAATTGGTTTTGATATTTTAAGAAGAATTTCTCATATTGTGCTTTGGCTGCATCAACAAATATACAGTCATATAAGCCCGATACATCTTCTGTTAATGCGTCTTGAAGTAATACTTTAATCTTTGATTCTAAGCCAAAACTTTTAACGTTTTCGACAGCTTGTAGGTAACGTGCTTCATCACGTTCAATGGTAACAACCGATGCATTTGTATGAACCACCATTGCGATGGCACTATACCCAACTGCCGATCCAATCTCGAGAATGGTCTTAGCTTTATGATCTAAAATCGTTTTAACCAAAAATAAAAGCCCATCGTCAGATAGGATTGGTATTTGATTCTCTAGGGCTTTTAGTTTGAGTTCATTAAGCTTCTTCTGCATCTTCATCGTCATCTGCATCGTCGGATTCTTGAGAATCGCCAATGAAGTTTTCTAACAACTCATCAAGCATTTCCCATTCTTCGTCTGTTTGCACGTCTTCGAAATAGCCTTCGCCATTCTCAGTCTCAACGAATACTGCTGCACTAATTTCATCGCGGTCAGAAAATTGAAAAACAACATAGTTTTTCATAGTTTCTTCGCTGTAATGTGTGAATAGAATATCGCACATTACTTCTTCGCCATCGTAAATGATGGTTAATTTGTTTTCATCCATTATATCGCTCCTTTGTAGTCTAGATAGCTCTGCAAGATGATTTGGGCAGCCATTTCATCTTTTTTCTTTTTACGCTTATCTCTTTTTACGCCTGCTTCAATCATTTGGTTTTGTGCATGAAAGGTTGAGAGCCTTTCATCCCAAAGAATAACGGTTGCTTTTGTTTCTTTTTCAATCATTTCCTTAAATGATTCGCTGATTTTGGCACGAATGCCTATATCATTGTTCATATGCTTCGGATAGCCTAGAACCACCACATCGATTTGTTCTTGGTTGATGTAATTGTTGATAAACTTACTGGCATCGTCATAGTGATTTTCATAAAATCGGTAGGTCATTATCGCTTGTGCTAAAATCCCTGAGTCACTTCTGGCTATGCCAAGTGTTTTTTCACCTAAATCAAGACCAATGTATGAGGTCATTAAAACCACTCCTTGAAGGATTCGATGATGTCGTTAATCTTTGTTTTATCGCTGGTTCCGCCTTGAGCAAAATCAGGTCTTCCTCCGCCTGAACCATTGGATACAGCAGCTGCTTTCTTAACCATTAGATTAGCATTGTTCTTATGTGTTTTACATAGGAACATCAGTTTATCTTCGGTTTCGTTAATTAGGCACACAGCATCTGCTTTTATTTTATCATAGATTGCATCTATAAGTTGTTTTAAAACATCTTTATCCATATCTTTTACAACAACAATTGGGGTTAATGTATCTCTCTCATAGTATTGTTCAAGATTGGATAATGCAGATTTACCTTTAATTTGTAGTAGTGTTTTCTCTAAGTTCTTATTATCGTCTTTATAAAGCTCGATGTAGTTTCTGAAGTCAATAATGTCTCTGTAAGACCCAATGAATTGTGGTTTCACTCTTGAGTTAAATTCAAATTGAGGATCAATCGAGTGAATTTCTTCAAGCAATCTTTGTTGTTTAGCCTCGAGGGTATGAAGTTCATCCATGTAAGCGGAAACTGAAGCAGCAATCTTGGATTGAACATCCCCAGTAATCGCTTCAATACGATAAATACCAGAACCAATTGATTCAAATGAGGTTAAGGCAAAACGTTTGATTTCTGAGACATTTGATACGTGTGTTCCCCCACAAAGTTCGATGGAATACCCACCGATATTTACCACTCTAACGATATCATGGTACTTTTCACCAAACAGTGCCATTGCACCTAGTTTTCTCGCATCATCAATCGGCATTTCTGTAGTAACAACATCGAATGCTCTTAAGATAGCATCATTAACAACCGCTTCAATCTTCAATAAGTTTTCTTTTGAAATGGATTCATAATTGTTAAAGTCAAAGCGAAGTGTCTCATTCGTAACTTGTGAGCCTTGTTGGTTAACGTGATCACCTAAAATGACTTTTAGAGCTTTATGTAAAAGGTGTGTAGCTGTATGGTTCATTGCAATATTCAAACGGTTATCTTGATTGACTTCTGCGTATACCACTTCGCCTTCATCAAAGCTTGCGTCTAAAACATGTAATGCTTGTCCGTTTGGCAGTTTTACGACATCAGTAACTGGATAACCATTTATGGTTCCAATGTCAGCTACTTGTCCACCCATGGTTGCATAAAATGGGGTTTTATCTAAGATAATGCCATTTTCAAACACTTTAATGACTTCACTTCTAGATGATAGTGTGTCATATCCAATAAATAAGGATGGCTCTTTAAATGCGAGGTATTCTGCTTCTTGAGCTTTCATCGAATTGTTTTGAACACGATTTCTTCTGGATAATTCTTTTTGTCTATCCATAAGTTCGTAAAAACCGTCCATATCGACTTCTTTATTGTGTTCTTGTGTAAGTTCTAACGTTAATTCAATTGGGAATCCATAGGTGTCATACAGTTTAAAAGCGTCTTCTTTTGTAAGAACATCCACTTTTTCTAAAGCATCTAGTAAGTGTTTTTCACCTAAGGTAAGGGTTTCTAAGAACTTGTTTTCCTCAGATAAAATAACGCGTTTAACCATTGCTTCATTTTGAACAACGTTTGGATAATAAGGTGCCATAATGTCTCTAACATCGTCCACTAATTTATGTAAGAACGCTTCAGTTAACCCTAGCTTCTTACCATATTTAGTTGCACGTCTTAATAATCTTCTTAAAACATATCCTCTACCTTCATTAGATAGAATGGCGCCATCGGCAATTGCCATGGTTAGGGTCTTGATGTGGTCAGCTATGACTTTAAATGCCATTTGTCCATCGTATTTAACCCCTGATAAATCTTCGGTATGTTTAATGATTGGCATGAATAAATCTGTTTCAAAGTTAGTCTTTGTGCCTTGTAGTACACAAGCGAATCTTTCAAGACCTGCCCCTGTATCAATGTTCTTACTTGGAAGTTCTTTGTAAGATTCTCTTGGTGTTCCAGGTTTTGCGTTATACTGGCTAAAAACAATGTTCCAAATTTCAATAAAGCGTTCATTGTCTAAGTCTTGTTCAATGAGTTCTTTCCCGCGCTTATCATAGGATTCGCCTCTGTCAAAATAGATTTCAGTATCTGGACCTGATGGGCCTTCCCCAATTTCCCAGAAGTTTGATTCCAGTGGGATTAAGTGGTTAGGATCCACACCAAGCTCGACCCATTTATTATAAGCAACTTGGTCAGAAGGATAATAAGTCATGTAAAGCTTTTCTTTTGGAAAGCCATAATAAGCTTCGCTGGTTAATAGCTCAAACCCAAATTCGATGGCTTCTTCTTTAAAGTAGTCTCCAATAGAAAAGTTTCCTAACATCTCAAAAAATGTGTGATGTCTTGCAGTTTTACCAACATTATCGATGTCATTGGTTCTAATGCATTTTTGGATATTTGTTAAACGTGGTTTTGGTGGAATGGCTGACCCATCAAAATACTTCTTAAGCGGGGCTACTCCAGCATTAATCCATAATAGTGTTTTATCGCCCATTGGAATAAGCGAAGCACTTGATTCAATTTTGTGGCCTTTAGATTCGAAAAAATTAAGCCAAGTTTCTCTGATTTCTTTTGATGTCATGTATCTCATATGTGTCCTCCATAAAATAAAAAAAGTCCTTAGAAAATTCTAAGGACGACAAAGTCGCGGTACCACCTTAGTTCTAGGTTTCCCTAGCACCTCAATTTACTGTTATGGCCAGTTTACCATTGCTCCCAAGTAGCTTCATGATTGCATTTAAGTTACTTTCACCAACCGTAACCTCTCTAGTTAAAATTCATCATTACTCATCTTGTTCATCGCTATACAACCTATTTTAACATAAAACTCTTATTTTTCAAGTAAAATCACGGACGAGATGATGGGTTTTCTTTGTAGAATTCCAACTGTGCGATTACATCATTTCGTTTGTCTTCAAAATAGGAATAGCCACGTTCTTCAAAAGGAACTTGGATTAGGCCTTTGGTTGAATGTTGGTTAAAGATGTTTTTTTCTTCTAGATGTAGGGCAAGATATCTATCATAAGTAAAATACGTACTTATCAATAGATTAAGGGCATTTTCATATTTTTCTTGATAGTCATCAAATGACAGGATTTTATCCGATAGTGGGTGTTTAACTTCTTGACCCCATTGATGGGTGTTTAAGTTCCCCCAGGTATAGATGTCTGCCCCAACTGTATGATTAGTAAATACGGGTGCGCCATCCCATCCTTGACCTAAGCCATGATCATAATCATATGGAGTCATGAGCCATTTCTTCTTGTCTGTTTGATAATATAAATAGTAATTATTCCCCATTGCACGGTAATCATCTGGGTTTCCGAGCATCACCCCTGTTGCAAGCAAATTAATAAACGAATCTACTTCGAAATTAGCTTCAATATAGGTTTTAAAGGCTTCACCCTCTAAATCATTAATGTTTTTAATGAATGACTTAAGTTGCTGGTGAGTGCTTGTTTTCTTATTGGTTTTTAAGTCATAACTTGGAAAGTAATTAATGCTTTCATCCTTAACCCCAATAGCTCTACTATCATAGTTATCTTCAAGAGCAGCTGGACCAAATTGTTGCCATAGCACTTTGTATAAATCGCCATCATCGTTATTAAGGTTTCTATTCAAAAATGATCGGTCTATGGATTCAAATATGTGGTATACACCCATGATGGTTTTAGTATTGTCTATTTGTAACGTTAATAGAACAGGAACCATTTTAGGGGCTAATACACCCATATCATTAAATAAATTATAACTAAAGCGTTCAGTCACATAGGATGTGTCATAGTTACGGTTGTATTTTAAATTCAGTTCAGTTACGCCAAATACTGTTCTATCTTTAATCTTTTGAAAGTCTTTTGATGCTTCATCTATTCCGATTGGGTCATTAAAATCAATCTTAAAATGGTTTCGATTGAGAGTACCTTCAGAGTCAAATAAGCTGGTTCTGGATGTATTACCTCTCGTTCTAAACCCCACATTATACACTGTTTCAGTAAAACTATCTGTTTCATAAACCAGATCAGCAACTATTTGATAATCTGTTTTAAACGATCCAAACTTCTTGTTGTGTTCATGCATTTTTTGGTTTAACTTATCGGCATCATTCTTAGATATCTTAATTGTTAAAGCATGATAGTGCGTTTCTTCAAATAAGTATTCATAGGTTAGTTTGGACTCAACAACAGGATCTGGATTCGATGGTAAGATCGGATCTGGGTTTGATGGTAAGATCGGATCTGGGTTTGATGGCGCATTTGGATTAGGTGGTACAACTGCCTCATCACACCCCACTAGTAATAATACTAAAAACAATCCTATAATGAGTTTTTTCATACATTTATCCCTTCATAAGTACTTTCTTATTAATCACCATTAACCCTAAAGAAGCCCAAATGGCGATTAAAAAGTATCGAATAAAATCAAATACTAAGTCTAATACTAAAGGGTTAGTATCAGCGGTTGCACTATAAGGTAAGATAACCTTCAAGCCTTCTTTTAATAAAAGTGCTACACCAATCCCTAATACGACTTTCACGACTTGTACGATTGGTTTCGCATTCACTTTGGATTTAACATATAGTTTTTCAATATAATACCCAACACTTAGCCCGATATAGGCGCCAGCGGCTACATAAAGTTGTTCTTGTTTAATAAAGAACATTAAAATGATAATAATTGGAACTGGGTATAAAGCACGAATGTGTTCTCTATCTGGTTTACCAACCCCAAGTAAAAACATGAATAAACTACCTAATATGAGCCCAAGTGCAAGGCCAACTATAACGTCTTCTAAATAGTGTTGACCTAAATATACTCTTGAAAGTGGTACTAAAATGACTAATAGAACCATTAACGTACGAATCACTTTCGAGAAATAGTATTCATTCCAAAGGTTAATACCGATGGCTCCAGCTGCTTGTGCATGCCCACTTGGCATTGATGAGCCTGATGTTTCTTGTAAGATTGCTCTAGCACCTTCCTGATAAGGCCTTGGTTTATTGGTCAGTGATTTGATGCCCCCATTAATAAAGGCACTACCTAAATAGGCAATCATAAAGCGAAATGCAAACTTCTTATCTATTGTCCAGTATAATATCGCTGACAATAATATAAAGAAATACTGATCACCAAACTCTGTGATGATTCGCATGATTACGTCTAATACTGGATTTGAAAACTGTTGTAAAAACTCAACTATTGCCATCTTTTTTACCTCTCTCAATCTTCTTACTTAATTTGGTCTTGATCTTCGTTCGTTTCTTTTCTTCTTTTTTCGTAATGACTCTTTGTTTCTTAAGTTCTTTAATCTTCTCATATGTGTGTGCTGAAGGTTCGATATAAGTAAACTTTGAGATAGATCTATAAGAGTCTTTCAAAGAACTGTCTTCATTCAATATACCAATATCGATTAAGTTATTAATGACTTCATTTGCGACAAAATAGCCATAGTTTTGTCTTTCTGTCAACGCATCATCTGTAAATCTAATGATGTCATAAGCCATTTGGACGGGTTTATTTGAGAATAAACTTAAGTCAGTCATATTAACGATAAGGATTTTGTCATTAATGTATTTGCTTAAATTCAAGTTATAATCTAGCGGTACTGTGATTATGACATTACATCCCTTATCAATTAATACATCGATTGGGTTATTGTCTGTTAATCCGCCATCTACATACCCATCTTCATCGATATACGTAGTCCCGAAAAACAGTGGAATGGATGCACTCGCAATGACTGTTTCAAATGGTTTTTCGTGAGTGTTAACATGAAACACTGTTTTCTCGTGATTGTCTTTTCTAATTTGTGAAACGATTTTCTTTGGATCAATGATTTTTGAGGCAACAACGTATAAATCCTTGTCACATTTGGTCAAGTCTTTAAGCTTTACGTAATGGGTAAAGATATCTCTTAAGACATCTAAGCTATATAAGCCTTGTTTGTCTTGTTTAAACCTGGTAAACCCTTGTTTATAAAAACCAGACTCTTGAGCATATTCCCATACTTCAACGATTTTATTTGCATCATTCAGTGTACAGAGCAATAATCCATTGATTGCGCCAATTGAAGTACCTGCAACGACTTCAATGTCATCTAATAGATTATGTTCTTCTAGTGCTCTAATAACCCCTAATTGATACCCACCTTTAGCCCCGCCGCCCCCAAGCATTAACCCTATCTTGGGTTTCATCTTCTAAAGCTATCCTTTAGTGTTTTCTTCATGTGTCTTTGGGCGTCTTTTTCTTTCAAGTCTTCGCGTTTATCGAACAACTTTTTACCCTTAGCCACTGCGATTTCTAACTTGGCTAAGCCTTCATTAAAATAAAGCTTTAGGGGGATTAATGTGAAACCATCTTCTTTAGATTTAGCTTCCAGTTTGAGGATTTCTTTTTTATGCATTAATAATTTTCTAGTTCTAGTTTCTTCATGGTTAAAGATATTGCCGTGTTCATATTGGGCAACATGCATGTTAAAAATGAATATCTCACCATTTTTTACCGTCACGAATGCATCGTTTATATTGGCTTTGTGTTGACGGATCGATTTAATTTCTGTGCCCTTTAGCTGCAAGCCGGCTTCATAGGTTTGTTCTATGAAGTAATCATGCCTTGCCTTTTTGTTTTGGGCGACTATATTTTCTTTCATACTTTTTTTCCTCTTTTACAATAAATGTCAGTTGTCTCAACTTAACATCAACATCTTTCAATTTTACTTCTACTTCTTGCCCAATCTTAAAGAGTTGCTTAGTATCTTTACCCTTTAGCGTCAATGCTTTTTCATCAAAATAGTAGTAATCATTCATCATTCGCATTGGACATAAACCTTCAATACCGTTTTCGAGACGCACAAATAATCCTGCTTTTGTAACACTAGAAATAACGGCCTTAAAAGACTGATTAACTTTATTCGCCATAAATTGAGTGGTTTTAAGTTTATCGGTTTCTCTTTCTAGTTCATCCGCTTTTCTTTCCATCACTGAGCAACGTTCAGATGCAACATTAACATAGGCTTCATAGTATTGATAGTTCTTATCAAAATCAGTTGTATCAATTAGGAATGCTTTGATTAAACGGTGTAATAAAAGGTCAGGATATCTTCTAATTGGTGAAGTAAAGTGAGAATAGTATTTAGAGGCTAATCCATAGTGTCCAATGTTTTTTCCACTATACTCCGCTTTTTGCATTGAGCGTAAAAATAGTGTATGGAACACTAATTCAAGTGGATGTCCTTCTAGTTTATTTAAGATATTTTGAAGTGTTTTAGGCGTAATATGATTAACCTTTGGAATCTTTAATCCCAACTCTTTTACCATTTGCATGACTTGAATAAGCTTGTCTGGATCTGGTTTATCATGGACTCGGTATATGCAAGGTAGTTCTAAACTTGATAAATGAAGGGATACAGTTTCGTTCGCTAAAACCATAAAAGACTCGATAAGAGCTTGGCCTTTGCCAGTAACGTAAGGATGAATGTCAATAATATGACCCATCTCATCGGTTTCATATTTAAACTCTAAGCTCTTGAAGTTTAACGCGCCACGGTCTACCCTTTTTTCTTCTAGAATATAGGATAGTTGATACATGTCTTTAATGGTTTGTTCTACTTCCTTATTAACTAAAGAAGACCCATTATCCAAGAAATCGTTCACTTCGTCATAATTCAAACGGTAATTGACTTTTACCCATGTCTGCTCAATTTGGTGACTGATTGGATTACCATATGCATCTAGTCGCATGGTGACACTTAAGCATTTCTTTAACGTATCGGCATTTAAACTACACAAGTCGTTTGATAAGCGTCTTGGTAACATTGGAATGACCCTGTCTGCTAAGTATACAGACGTCGTACGTTCAAAAGCTTCTTTTTCCATAAATGAGTTGGGTCTAACATAGGCACTTACATCGGCTATATGAACTGCCAGTATATAGTCGGTCCCATCTTTCTTTAAACTAATCGCATCATCTAAGTCTTTAGCGTCTTTTCCATCTATGGTTACAATAAGTTCGTTTTCAACAACTCTTCTTGGCATCGTATCGATAGATTCAATCTCATCCGCTTCTTTTAAAGTCTCTTGCGAAAACTCATAAGGCCAGTTGGCTTCATAAACAAGTTCTAATATATCCATCCCTGGATCGGTTTCAAACCCTAGACATTGAACAATCTGACCAATGGCTTTCTTGCCTTCATAACTTTGAATCTCAATTAGTAGCACTTCACCACCAATAAAATCCTTTTCTTCAACTTCAATTTGAAGTCTAAAAGGTTTAATTGGTAAAAACATAACGGTTTGATTGACTTTCTTCACATGAACAACGATTTGCTTAACTGTACGTTCAAGGACATCAACCACCTTGTTTTTTACTCCTACATGAACCAATACTAAGTCTCCGTCTAAGCTCAAACCTAGGTCCTCTTCATATATGAATAAATCGTCTTTTTCTTGTAATAAAAAGGCAAAGCCTTGGTTCTTTACATCCAAAAAGCCCACTCTATAGTTAGGTCTTAATTGATATAGGTCGTTTTTGTAGTCTAGTCTTTTTTGACTTACTAACTGGTCTAGCGCTTCCGTTAGCGAAATAACATCCATTTGAGTTATTTCCAAAAGTTCATCGAAGCGATAGGCTTTACTATCCTTAAATAATTTTAATAGTATCATGGAATCACCAACTTATCTTACAAAAATTATATCACACACGCGCGTACATTAGCGTATCAAAATCCAATTATTCGATTATTTTAGTAATTTAATTCATATTGACCCACAACAAAAATAAAAAGCACATTTTATTATGATGTGCTTTTGGTTATTTTTAAGTATGGACAGAGGGGACTATCCAAACTGTAAAAAACTAAACTTTTAAAACTCAAAAAGTTAAAGGCATGATAAAATATACTGTGTGGTTATTAACTAAACTTGTTTAGGTTCGTTAGCAAGCACGCTTTCCAAAAGTTTTTTAGTTTCCAAATGGTCTTCTTTATTCGATATGTAATCATTGACCATAATTTCATCAATTGTTTTGTCATACCAGTTAACAAGCTTTTCAACGATGACGTAAATCATCTTTTCATTATGATCGTGTAAGAAACGTTTTAACGATTCAATGTATCCGATAATATAAGGATTTCTAGTGTAATTTGTGATGGTGCCAGAAATACCATGTAATTCGATTTCTAATAATTCAATGTTCATACTATCCACGTCCTATACTATTAATAAATTCAGGAAAATCTGGGTCTTCATAATCCATCGTAACATTTGAATTTGAGTCTTCTTTCGATATTGATAAGACGATTGAACTTCCAAATGATACAACAAATAGTAATACCAAAATAATTAGTTTTCTCATGACTTTTCCCTCCTACACTTATATTTTAGGATGGATAAAAATATATATCTACGGCACATCTGTCATACTTTTGGGGGTATTTTATGGAAATTACCAAACTTTTAGTCTTTATGGACAACTTAAGATACGCTAGAAAGGTCTCTCAAGAAGACTACTTGCTAGACATTGTTTCTCAAAGACAGTATTACAGATACGTCAATGGTGATTCATTACCACCATTTGACATCATCATCAAACTGTCTGAACGGTTGGGAATGAGTTTTGAAAGATTAATCAATCAGTTTATCGAAGCATCTGATGATGAAAACAAACACGTAAAAGCTTTCTTCAATTTGGTTATTTCTAGGAAAGATTCTGAAGCACTTAAACTATTTGATGGTTTCTCAAAACAGAGATTACTCGAAAATGCCAACCATAAATTCATCATTATTGGTAAGAGCATACTGGACTATAATAGGGACCGAATGCCAAAACATGAATTAATCCGAATCTTGAAAGAACAAATCGACTTCGCAAGCATCATGAAGAGTGAGATTTTGCAGGATTTAGAACTCTATATTTTGGGGTTGGTTATGCAATACAGCGATGAAGATAGAAAACCTATTCTAAAACGCATTCTCTACTTAAACAAGGAGAATAAACTCTATACTTCTGGAAACCGACTTTATATTTCTCAAGTGTACTTTTGGGTTTTAAAGAATCTGGGTGTAGAAAAACGTTATGATGATTTATTGCAGATTGCCGATGATGCAATTCTATTCGCGAAAAGTGAATATTCAGTCTATTTACTCGAATATTTCTACTACTATAAGGCATTAGCATACTACAAGAAAAAAGACCTACCTTCATTCGAGGCGGTCCTATTTGACTGTATTAGTGTCTTAAAGGTGTCCAATATGCGCACCTATGAACATTTTAAAGAAATGATTCTAAAAGATACTAAGATCCACATTGATGATTTTTACGTTTTAAAAATAAAAATTAAATAAGAAAAGCGGAAACTCTTTAAAAAGAATTTCCGCTTTATTTTTGGGAATAAAACTCTATTTTTTTAAGTTATAGAATGATTTTAAACCGTGGAATTGCGCAGTTTCACCTAATTCATCTTCGATACGAAGTAATTGGTTGTACTTAGCAATTCTGTCTGTACGTGATGCTGAGCCTGTCTTAATTTGACCCGCATTGAACGCAACAACGATGTCTGCGATTGTTGTATCTTCTGTTTCACCAGATCTGTGAGAAACAACTGCTGTATAACCAGCTCTCTTAGCCATTTCCATAGCGTCGAATGTTTCTGTTAAAGTACCGATTTGGTTTACTTTGATTAAGATTGAGTTAGCGATACCTTTTTCGATACCTACTGCTAATCTTTCAGTGTTTGTAACGAATAGGTCGTCACCAACTAATTGGATTTTAGATCCTAATGCTTCAGTCATTAATTTCCATCCATCCCAGTCGTTTTGGTCGAAACCGTCTTCGATTGTGATAATTGGATATTTGTCAACTAAACCTACATAGAAATCAACTAATTCTTTAGAAGTGAATGCTTTTCCGCCTTCGCCTTCTAATACATATTTCTTAGTTTCAGCGTTGTAGAATTCTGATGCAGCAACGTCCATACCTAAGAAAATATCTTTACCAGCTTCAAAGCCAGCTTTTTTGATTGCTTCAAGAATAACTTGGATAGCTTCTTCATTTGAGCCTAGGTTTGGTGCAAATCCACCTTCATCACCTACAGCTGTGTTGTAGCCTTTTGATTTTAATACACTCTTTAAGTTATGGAATACTTCAGTACCCCATTGGATAGCTTGTTTAAAGCTCTTTGCACCAACTGGAAGAATCATGAATTCTTGGAAGTCGATGTTGTTGTCAGCATGCGCACCACCATTGATGATGTTCATCATTGGTACTGGAAGTTGTTTCGCATTGAAACCACCTAAGTAGTTATAAAGTGACACACCTAGGAAGTCTGCAGCTGCTCTTGCTACTGCCATTGAAACACCTAAAATTGCGTTTGCACCCAATTTAGCTTTGTTGTGAGTACCGTCTAGTTCGATCATTAATTTGTCGATTGCAACTTGGTCAGTAACCGCATAACCAATCACTTCTGGAGCGATGATTTCGTTTACGTTTTCAACTGCTTTTGTAGTACCTTTTCCTAAATATCTTTTTTTGTCGCCGTCTCTTAATTCAACAGCTTCGTATTCACCTGTGGATGCACCTGATGGAACGATTGCTCTACCGAATGCGCCACTTTCTGTGTAAACTTCTACTTCAACAGTAGGATTACCGCGTGAATCTAATACTTCTCTTGCATACACATCTGTAATAAATGGCATAATTTTATATCTCCTTTTTCTATTTTTTAGTATCTCTATATTACCAAAAGTATTATACCCCAACATGCTTTCAAAATAAAGCATTTCAGGTATAAAAGCGTTTACTATTTTTATCTTTTCATCTGCATATATATCGTCCTACAAATCCATACATATATTAGAATATATAGAAGGTTAAAAAATATGACTGAAATGTCAAAAGACCACTTCCATACAAAATCAAAATAAATAAGCGGATTTAAGAATTTATGATAAAGAGCAATGTTTCCTGTGATCACTTCTAAATAAAAAATTTGTGAAGTGAACCCCATCATATATACCCCTATTAACAAGAATACAACAGACAAAATAGAGTATATAATATGGTACTGATTGAAACTTCTAAAAAGTCTATTTGATAAGAAGTAATAGAATATCAAGAATGTAAATATGGATAATATGGATTGAAAATAGACTGTTAAGTAAAAATCTAGTGCACCAATAAATGCTCCAAATATAATACTACTTAGTATCCCTTCTACCAAGAACCTCTTCAAATCACTCTTAATCAAGGGTTGCTTAAGTTCATATAAGAAATGCTTCATCTACTCACCACCTTTAAGATAATTATAACTCAACTTTATCCAATCTTGACTTAATTGGCAAAAATAACATAGTTGTGATTAACCCTTTTGAAACATTTAATAAGCCATAGTTCGTTATGATGTATGTAATATATAAGTTCCAGTTTGACAGATCTACACCGAAAATATTGTTCATACTTGGGTCTTTCATCATTGTAAAAGCCGTAAAATGAAACTGACTGAACCCAAACATACTTGTAGAAGCATCAAACGAACTTAAATAAATTGGTGTTAATACAAAAATATTTAACGTAATTAGTGCAACTGTCAATGTTGTAGTTACACCAATCACAACACTAAAGAATTCCTTTTTAGAGACTGGTTTAGGGTCCACAATAGATTCTAGTAATAGGGGTGCTTTATGGGTTTTAATCATTTTCGAAATTAGGTAATAACTACCCAAAATGATTAGACTTGCTATCACTGCGATCAATTCTCCGACCATCTCATGTGGGATGAATAAATCCCCTTGTAACCCTTGTCTAAGGATTCCTCTAACAATAATTAATGTAAATGCGCCTTTGTATCCGACAACGACTGCAGCTACTAGTAGAGCGATCTCGCTCACATCTAGTTTCAACCATGGTAATCCTAGTGGTATTTCAAACAACCCAAATACCACTGAAATGGCTGCAAGCGTCGCTACAAAAATAACTTTTTTTGTGCTGTAATTTGTTCTCATAATTTTCCTCCTTAAGAAACAAAAAATGCCGCCACTCCAGGGTGACGGCAAAAAACAGGCACAAAAACCTTGTTTCTTCTCCCATCCAGACTATACTGTCGGTACTGGAATCGCACCAGTTCAACCAAAAAGGTTCGCGGACTTTACCGCCGATCAAGGAATTTCACCTTGCCCCGAAGTATTAACTCAACCACATTATAAAACAAATAAATAACTTAGTCAATTCAAAATGTTTTCTAAAACACTGATCATTTCCTCTAACTCCTTGAATTCATCCTTAATTTCTTTGATGTAATGGTCATTAAATGGACGAAACATTTTTAAATCAAAAGCGTCTTTTTGGTTATTGATTGCAAGTATGACTTTATTACCTATAAACCCCATTACGAGTTTGTTATACTTCTTTTTCAAATGAACGATTTGTTCCATAACATTTGGCTTAAGTAGTTTAAATGTTTCGAATTGACTACTGCTAAATACATCAACCATCTTGTTAAAATCGATCCATTCAAGTTCGATTTTCTCAAGACTATTTCGCTTCCCAAAAAGGGTTGTATTATTATTTAATATATGAATCGGTTCAGGAAAGATTCTTTCAGTGGTAATCTCATAGTATCTGCCTCTAAAAATCGTCACAACCGTTGTGGTTTTACCATTGCTTCTGACGTCTTGAAGATGGACATCAGCACATCTAAAATAATGATCGTTAATATACCCAGTTATCATATCTTCACTGCTAAAGCGGTCCTGTTTTAACAATACGCCCGCATTGTAAACCTCTTCTTTTGAAAACCCTCTTTGTGTATCATATGTCGCATTAGTAATTGAAGATAGAATTGCTTCTTTAACATAAGACTCTTTATAACTATTGCTCAGTTTTTTAAACATACTAGGCGTAATAATCGTCAATACTATTCCAAAACCAATTACAACAAAACCCATATAGGGATTTACTATAAAACTTAAAAAGCCAGTGACGGAAAGCAAGATTCCTATTACCTGTATCCATTCATATATTTTCTTTTTTCTGATTATTTCTTCTTTTGTCATAGTCACGAATAACCTCTATTCTAATAGTAAAAAATGTGATTCAAAAAACAGTAAACACTTTCAATTTTCATTTTAACATACTATGTTATATAATAATTATGGAAAAATAGAAATGAGGCTATTAAATGAGTAATAAAAAATTTGTTGGATTAATCATCCTAGATGGGCAAGGTTTAGCTCCAGCTAGTGACTCCAATTCAGTCACTTTAGCACATAAACCAAATTTAGATCATATTTTAAGTGAATTTCCTAACTCAACATTACAAGCTTCTGAAGAAGCAGTTGGCCTACCTGAAGGGCAAATGGGCAACAGTGAAGTTGGACATTTAAACTTAGGTGCTGGTAGAGTAGTGTATCAATCCTTAACTAGAATCAATGTTGCGATCAAAGACGGTTCTTTTTATGAAAATAAGTCTTTTTTAGATGCCATTGAACATGTTAAGAAACACAATTCAAAACTACACATTTTAGGTCTTGCTGGTAACGGTGGTGTTCACGCATCTAGCCAACACATCATTGCGTTAATTAACTTAGCAAATAAACATGGTCTAGAACAAAAAACTTTCTACCATGCTTTCTTAGATGGTAGAGATACCCCTCAAACATCTGGATTAGCTTTCGTTAAAGAGTTAATTGAAGCAGGCGCAAGAATTTCAACTGTATCTGGTCGTTACTATGCAATGGACAGAGACAATAACTGGGACCGTCTTCAAAAAGCATTCGATGCAATGACCATCGGAAATGCCCCAGAAAAGGATTGCCCAATTTATGGTATTACTGAATCTTATGAAGCAGGTATCACTGATGAGTTCATGTTGCCGTTTGTGGTTAACAGAAAAGGCTTAATCGAAGACAACGATGCGATTATATTCGCTAACTTCCGCCCTGATAGAGCGATTAGAATTGCAACTGCATTCTCTAACCCAGAAGGCGTAAAAAACTACTACTCTGAAGGCAAAGCAACTTTTGATGCATCTCATGCACCAAAGAATATCCACTTTGTATCCATGATGCATTATAATGAGTCTGTTAAAGGGGCGATCGCGTTCCCACTTCAAGACTTACAAAACATTTATGGTCAAGTCATCTCAAACGCTGGATTGAAACAACTAAGAGCTGCAGAAACTGAAAAATATGCACACGTTACGTTCTTCTTTGATGGTGGTGCCGACTATGAGTTACCAGGTGCTAAACGTATTTTAGTTCAAAGTCCAAAAGTACCAACATATGATTTAAAACCAGAGATGAGTGCTTACGAATTAACGGATGAAGTCGTCAAGGCTTTAGAAACTAAAGAATATGACACAATGATTCTAAACTTCGCAAACCCTGATATGGTTGGTCATACTGGTTCCATTGAAGCTACAAAATTAGCTGTTGAAGCAGTCGACAAATGTTTGGGTAGAGTATTAGAAGCAATCGACAAGATTGGCGGGGTTGCAATCGTGTTGGCTGACCATGGTAACGCAGAAAAAATGCGTGACGAATTCGGAAAACCGCACACTGCTCATACTACTAACCTAGTTCCTGTGGTTGTTACGAAAAAAGGCATTACACTTCGTCAAGGTGGCGCTTTATGTGATGTTGCTCCAACGATGTTAGACATCCTCGGTGTTGCTCAACCTAAAGAAATGACGGGCAAATCATTAATTAACAAAAACTAAGATGGTCACCCATCTTTTTTTTCGAGCAGTTCTTTGTGTAAACGCTTTCGGCTTTCTTCAAATCGGCTGTGATTTTCTTGTTATAATGTTATAATAATTTTGTTAAAGTGAGGAAATATTATGTCTAAATTACTAAAACTCCGTGAAACCTTAGCTAATAACAAACCAAGTTACCCGATGAACTATTCTATTCCATCGATGTTTAACTTATTTGGCCATAATGCTATTTCGGTTTTAAGCAATGGGGAACACTTAGTGAACCCTTATGATTTTCTAATTGATTTAATTGATCAAGTATTATTAAAAAACTATGAAAGTGCCCCAACTGGTTCACTTTCAACAATCAAGGGTGTAAAAGTCTCTAAGTCTAATAAGAAAATGGGTGGAGACTGGATTCTAAAATCTACTGTCTACTCAATGATGATTAGAACTTCTACAACTTGGGACCATGATAGAAATGGTTATATCGATGAAAACAATATTTACCACATCAAAGAAACTGGTACGTTCTTAAAAACACTTGCGTTACTCCCACTTCTAGACAAGATGGGCGTAGACTCAATTTACTTACTACCTATTTCAAAATTTTCATTAAAAAATAAAAAAGGTGAACTAGGATCTCCTTATGGCGTTTCAAACTTCTTTGAACTAGATCCTTCATTATCCGATCCAATGGTTGAAAATAACCTTTCAGTAGATGAACAGTTCCAAGCGCTTGTTGAAGCTGCACATACATTAGGCATGCGCGTGATGATTGATATTATTCCACGTACTAATGCTACTGAAAATGATTTAATCATAGATCATCCAGATTGGTTCTATTGGATTAAATCCAGTGACCTCAGCTTATACAAACCTCCATATGTTGACGAAATTGCTGAACGTACAGTTTCACCAACTTCTAAATTTATGCCAACTGTATATAAGAGCCCATCAGTTCTAAATCACATCCAAATGTTCCAATTTGACCCTCAAACACAAGATAGCACTAAGTGGTCAAAACTAAAAAAAGAATATGCTAGAAAAGGCGGTTCCATTCTCGAGCTAGTTGATAAATATTATGGCCTTACCATCGCACCAGCTTTCTCAGACCATATTAACGATATTCAACCACCTTGGACAGACGTCACATTCTTCAGAATGTATATGGACCATCCAATCGAAACATCAAAATACCTAAAAGATAAAAATACTGCGCCGTATATTCTATTTGACACGATCAAGTCAAACTTATATCCAGGTCATAAACCAAATGTCGAATTGTGGGATACATTATCAAATATTATTCCTCATTACCAAAAGACTTATGGTATCGATGGTGCGAGAATTGACATGGGGCATGCTTTACCAAAAGAACTTGTTAACCAAATCATTACAACCGCTAGAGCTATTGACCCCGACTTCGCATTCATTGCTGAGGAATTAAACCCAGATAATGCTAAACATGCAAGAAAACTTGGTTACAATATGATTATTGGTAACGGATTCTCTATGGAACCACATATTTGGGAAGGCAAACTTCACCACTTCTACTATAAATCTGTTGAATTAGATTGTGCTGTATTCGCTTGTGGTGAAACGCACGATACACCAAGATTAGCTGCACGAGATGGTGGACAAAACCTATCCAAGTTCTTAACCGTTATGAATATGTTCATGCCAAACGGTGTGCCATTCATTAACTCCGGTCAAGAGGTTTATGAAAAACAACCAATGAATACAGGTATTGATCCAAGACCTAATGAGTTATACATGCTTGAGCCAAACGATCCTTTCTATGGCAAACTTGCTTTATTTGATAAATTCGCTATTCATTATCTAAATCACATGCACAATGATATTTCAGATAACTTAGCCAAAATCAAACCAATTCGTAAAAAGTATCTAAATGTTATTACCGACAAGAATAACTATATTCCAGTTCACTTCTTAGATGGGTATAATCCAGTTGGATTTGCCTATGAAGCAAAGAATGAAATTCTATTAATCGTTGGTAACGCTAATCCATTTGATGCACAACATGCAAAAGTTGACTTGTCAGCAATTCGCAAACGTTTCAACATTCAACAAAATGAAGCTAGATTACTTTATGCAATGCATGAATCTGGCCCAAGAATGTTCTATGAATTTGATGAAAATAAAAACCCTTACTTCTTCTTAGGAGCAGGCGAAGTCAAAATTCTAGTATTCAATAAATAATCGAAAAGACGCTTATAAAAAGCGTCTTTTTTTCATTTCAAAACCGTATTTTAAATATGCAAATATATTTTAACATTGGCTATATAAATATGTATAATATATCTTTTTTATAATCATATATACTATGTATATAATATCTCATTAATTAATTTCATCAATTTGAACGATATCATCCAGAGATAAACTGAGTCTTGGACACATAATAAGTTTCCGATACAATCCATCATATTTAACAATTTCTCCTACTTGATAATAAATATATCCATCTAAGTAATAGCTGATTCTTACGATTTTGTTTAACCTAATGGCCTCTTTAATAATACGGTCCATTTCGACTAAAGCATCTTCAAATAATACAGGTTTATCACGCTTGTTTTTGAGATAAATCATCTCATTAATCATTTCATGATACCCTGCTAGGGCATCAAATGGATGCCATTTCATAAGTCCTCTGTCTTGATAACTAGCCATGATGTCCTCCAATCATTTTATTACGTGCTTTAATGGTGGAGGATTCTAGTTCACTTGAAGCTCGGTTGATGCTGTTTTTTCCAAATCGCATCTTAATTTCATCCATAGCCACCCCTAATTGAAATTCTCGATACGTTTCATCTAAGTCTTCGAATAAATTGGGTTGGTAAATCGTATTGTCCATTAAGCTTGAAACGGATATATGAACATGGCGAATTGGCAGGTCCTCATAGTGCGTTTCAAAAATACTCTTACACGTTTCAAAAATCACTTTAGGGCTTGATGTATGACTAGTGAGTCCTAGTTGGCGGTGAAACCCACCTCCATATAGTTTGGAATAAGCTACGCCAAAATGAATTACCTTAGCGTGTTTTTTGTGAAGTCTCAATCTTCTACTTATCTCATCAGTCATTTCTAGAATAATCTGATAAATGTCTTTTCGATAATAGTCTTTAAATAATGTTTGACCCATTCCATAACTTTTGGAGACCACACTCATTTTACCCTTATCTTGGATTAAAGACATATCAATGCCGTGTGTATGATAGTAAAGTTCTTCACCCAGTATACCAAACTGTTTCTTGAGTCTTTTGACATCCGCATTCGCGATATCACCAATGGTCCAAAAGCCCATTTGGTTTAATCTTCTTTGCATATTTACACCAATGCTCCACATTTCAGACAGTGGTGCAACCGGCCAGAGCTTATGAGGAATATCTTCATATGTCCATTTTGCGATAAAGTCAGGCGATTTCTTTGATTCGATGTCTAAAGCCAGTTTAGCCATTAACATGTTTTCGCCAATCCCGCAAGTTGCGAATAAGTCTAACTTGTCATGAATTCTCTTGAGTATTTCTTTTGCAAGTTCGTAATCGTTTTTTTGATAGTAAGTTAAATACTCAGTGACATCTAAGAAAGCTTCATCAATTGAATAAACATATAAGTCTTGTTCAGAAATAAACTCCAAATAAACTTTGATAACCTCTGTTGAATACGTTAAATACGTATGCATTTGAGGCTTTTGAATCATAATCCCTAAATCTGTAGGCAGTTCATAGATTCGACATCTTGAAGGTACGCCTTTTGACTTTAAATACGGGCTTACAGCTAAGACAATCCCGCCGCCACCCCTAGAATCATCCGCAACCACTAAAGGGGTCTTAAATGGATCTAATCCAAGTAATGCGCATTCAACAGAGGCATAAAAACTCTTTAAATCTATACAGAGTATCTTACGCTTTAATTTGTATTCGTCCATTAAAATCCCCCCTTTTTAGTGCCATCATTATATCAAGATTTTTGAATGAAAACCGATGAAAATCCGTTATTTGTAATGAAACTAAAAAGGGGTTTTTCAACAAAAACCGGGTATTGTTTTACCTATACGGTTATCACGTAAATCCTTGGTTTTGAGAAAAAAAGTCACCTATCCAAAGGTGACTTATGCTCGTATTATATGCTGTTTTTGAATTATTGCAAACCCTTATCCGCTATTTAAAAGGTTTCCCAGTTAACTTCAAGTATTGTCATATTTTTAAAGAATTCTATCTTTCGATAAAACGGTTTTTTCATGATCGAGTAATCGTTTTTTCAAGTCTAATCCACCGTAAAAACCCACTAAATCGTTGTTTTTCCCAATAATCCTATGGCAAGGTATCACAATCATAATCGGATTCTTATTCAGCGCCTGACCAACAGCTCTTGAGGCATTTTTATTACCAATCATCACTGCAATTTCCCCATATGAAGCGGTTTTACCAACAGGTATCTTACGGGTGGCTTCGTACACTTTGAGTTGAAATGGCGTTGCCATTGGTTGTATCGAAAAGCTGAAGCTGGTTTCTTTTTCAAAATAAGACAAAAGTTCTTCACGTGCCTTGATCAACAGTGGCGTTTCTTCGCTAGATGTTACTTCTAAATTCGTCAAATCAACGCGAACAATCGAGTGATTACTCTCTTCAACTAATAGATTTCCAATTGGGCTTTTAAATATCGTTTTCATAGTGTACCTCACAGTGTCATTATACCAAATAATTTCAAAAGAAAAAGTGTCCAAGGACACTTAGTCTAATGTAAAGAATATTTCGATTCTTCCGTTTGAAGTAATCGTTTTGACATATGGCGTTTTAGTTTCGTTATAGGTGTCATTACCGTAGGTTTGATCGTTTATTTTAACAGAGCCATTAGAGGTCTTTGTACGCACTTTGTAGTCTCTAAAATGTCCAACTACGTGAATTCTAATTGGACCATTAGAAGTGTAAATATCAACAAGTTCAGAACTTAGGTTACTTCCTGTAACGGCACCATTAGAGGTTTCCATAATGAGTTCATCTGCTGTGATATCCTTAAGTGTGATTGCACCATTAGAGGTCATGCCATCAACTTCCTTACCAATAACGGAATCAAGTGTGATTGCGCCATTAGAAGTCCTTAAAACTGCGTTATTAATCGTTACACTGGATAATACAATCGCTCCGTTAGAGGTCTTGAGATTAACATTGTTCGCATCCACATCATCAAAGATGATTTTGCCATTGGATGTTCTTAAATTATAATCGAAAAGTTTTTCAGGAACATGGATATAAACTGTTCTATCTTGCATGATATCCATAAAACCAACAAACGTTGAGCCTTTTAGTAGATTATCCCACCAGTTTGCGTATACCTTGATATAAACTTTCCCATCTGTAGTTAGGTTTTCTACTTTTTCATAATCGTAATGTTTAAATGTAATCTTAATTTCCTCATCTTCGGCAACCAAAACCTTGATTGGGTTGTTCTGAACAGAAATCTCGATGCTTGTATATAAATCTTTTTCGAATGTGAATGATTCAGAAACTAGATTAGATTCATCTTTTAGTTCTTCTCTAGCAATAACCCCAAACACAACCGATACAGCTAAACCAACGATAATTAACAACGCACTAATCTTTATTAGTAGTTTCATGATTACTTTTCCTCCTCATTAGCGATAGTTTTAATCTTACGTATGCTTTTTCTAAAGGCAGCGTTAGCATACCACATTAATCCGATACCCATTAAACATAATCCAATTGTGAATATCATTTCACCGATATAATATATCATGACCTCGTTTGTGGATGCATTCCCCATGTGTGAAACGCTCTTAACCGTTTGAAATCCCCCACCTACTATAAAACTAAATGAGACAACCATTAGTAGCGCATATCCAGACATAATAAGCGTTTCTAGCAGTAATCTTGAAACCTTTGAAGTGGTTTTCTTAACTACTTCAACGCTTTTGTTTTCTCTTTTTTTATAAGGTGTTTTGTCCATTTGCTTAATAATGTCGTCGATTGGTCCAAGTCTATCGATAAACTGACTTTCAATCTCACCATTAAGGGTTGCTTCATCGATTAACTCGTCATAGTAATTAATGATTTCTTCCTTGTCTGCTTCGTTTTTCAAGCTTAACCTTAATTCTTTCAAAAATTCTTTCTTTGTCATTGTCTTACCTCAATATGTAACGATAGATTTTAGTAATCTCTTCGTAATCTCTCTTTGATTTATCTATTTCATTTAAACCAGATTGTGTGATCATGTAGTACTTTCTAAGTCTAGATTGATGCTGTTCTGTGTATGTTTTTACAAACTTTTGTTGTTCAAGCCGTTTAAGTATTGGGTATAAGGTGGATTCTGATATGTCTATAATTTCAGAGACATCTTGCACGATTTTATAGCCGTAAGACGGTTCTTCCTTAAGTGATGCCAAGACAAGCACTTCTAAAAACCCTTTTTTTAGTTGCGGATCCATAATATACCTCCCTTCACGTAATACTATACAATGCATAGTATAAGATGTCAACAAAAAAATGCGAAATATTCGCACTTTTGTTTAAGATACAAATCATAGTGATTCACTCTTGATTGAATCCAATGGATTCCTTTTTACATATTTATATACAGGCAGTATTGTACTTAATACACCTAATAGCGTAGTAATCAATGCTAGTAGTATGTATTGTCTTGGCATAATCATGATGATATCAACCTTTACATAAATGGCATCTTTTACAATCCTATTTATGACTAGTGATGACAGTTTTAACAGTAACGATGAAGCAATCAAACTACTATATAATAGGATCATGATTTCAGATGTAAACCAAAGATAAATATGTTTATAGCTTGCTCCAAGTGATCTCAATATCCCTATTATCTTTCCCTCACTTTGAATGGTCGTTAATATATAGTAGAAAATAATAATCACCGCAAGTACTAAAACAAATCCGCTAACAATTGATAATGGAATTTGAGTTAGTCCACGAATATACTCTATATAGTTCACGTTACTGATTATGTCATTATATCCGTCCATTCTTGCTTCGCCACTTGAAAATATGTCTTTCAATAACATACTATCTGTCACATTGTATCTCATTATCAATGAATCGTAGGTTTTAACTACACCTGTTGAAATAAGATTATTATATCCTGCACTGGAGAAAATAACGTTATTAAACTTGTCTGAATTGTTATCTATAAAGAACCCTGCTATTTCATAACATCTTTCAGTCCCATTCAAGTCCATGCAAAATGAATGGTTAATCTCATTTAATATATTGCTTATAATCGTTTTATAAGCCTTACCATAAAAATAACGGGAATCAAAACCTGGATGATACTTGTTTTCAGAAGCATAGTTGATGTATTCAAAATAGGATTCATACTCCGGCTCATTGAATGTATCTTCTATTTCATGAAAATGTTTTTCGACAAAAGACTCAATAAGTGAGTCCATTAACGAGAAAATGTCTGAACTATCATAGTAATCGGATAGTAAAAAGTTATTTAGCAACACTTGATTCTCGTTTAAGTTAGCTGTTTCATTTATCCAAATCACAGCATACTCTTCGGGTATGAAGCTGACTATTTTCGTAATCTCGAAATGGTATTCACTATTGGATAACCCTAAAGCCCCACTTTCATATAGGTTTGGTTCAAAATACTTCGTATTCATAATCGCTTTCATTTCATCTTCATTAGATTGTGAAATGAAAACCATGTTATGAATGCTGTTGTTCATATCTGATAGTTCTGTTGAGATGATGCTTTGAAAAAAACCACTCATATGTTTTTTTAATAAATTGTCGTACTTATTAAAATCAAAAAATGTGTCATAGATTCCAACGATCTCATAATTGCCACTCTCATCAAAATCAATAGTCTTACCAATAATCGACTCGTAGTTACTTATCTCTACTCGTTGTCCTTCATCGTTAAAACCATACGATTTGAGTATATTAAAGATACGATTAGTAATCGCTATTTCATCGGATTTAACAGGCATTTTCCCATGTAACAAATGGATGTTTAGCATAGATTCAGCTTCTTTATTTACGGCTACCGCTCCATTAATACTATATGGGTATAAGTCACTATCTGGAATCGAGTCATAAACAAATGCATCCAACGCTTTTTCAAATCCTAATCTGACTGGATACATCTCGTTTTCATATTTCAACTGATACTCTGAAACATCACTCTCACTTAGTAATGAGGTATCATTATTATTCTTGACCAGTTTAATATAAGGCGCCTTTGACTCCTTTAGTGAATCACTGGCTTGCTCATACTTATCATAATTGGATAAAGCATCAGTTATCCCTATAATCAACAATAGTAAAGTGGATATAATAATCGTTAAAGTTAATCTAAAAGACACCTTTTTTACACTTCTAAAGCCTAACAAAAAAGACTCTGTTATGTTCAATCTTGGTTTTTTTAGTTCAATGTTGGTTGTACTTGGTGCATCATGAGGATTTGAATCCTTGATGATTCTACCGTCTTTAAGTTCTATTACTCTATGTCCGTACTTACTAGAAGCGCTTTGATCATGTGTTATGCAAACCACCAAATAGGATTTAGAGAGTTTTTCTAGTAGTTGGTATATTTCTTCTGAAGTTGTTGAGTCTAGTGCCCCTGTAGGTTCATCTGCTAATAACACCTTAGGTTTTTTTAAGATTGCCCTGGCAATCGCGACTCGCTGACGTTCTCCACCTGATAGTGTATTTGTTATTCTATTTGAAAACCCTTCTAATCCCACTTCTTTTAACACTGTTTCAATTAGAACTCTATTAGGCTTTTCCTTTAATGATAAAGTCAATCTAAGATTTGCATATACAGATATCGAATCAATCAAGTGTGAGTCTTGAAAGACAAAACCAACAACTTCATTCCGGTACCTATTTAACCCCGCATTAGATAGTTTAGATACCTCATGATTCCCAAAGAACATGCTTCCCTTAGTAGGCTTATCCATTCCACCCATAATATGTAATAAGGTGGACTTTCCACTACCAGATTTACCTACAATAAAAACCAGTCCGATTTCTTTGAATGATAGATTTATATCATCTAAAGCGACAAATGGACTTTGGGTATTTATTTTATAGGTTTTCGTTATATGTTCTAATTTCATAATTCCCTCTACGTTTACTTAATCGACTTTATCGGGTTTTTAATTGCATAATTTAAGACCGGAAAGAATGATGTTACCAGTGCGAACACCAAGCCTATCCCAAAAATTAAATGATACTGACTAATCGATGTAACCATTATATTTACACTTGTAAGCGTAGCAGCCTTTATCGATTGATTGATGTAACTAGTCAGAAAAAACAATGCCGCTGAGCTGATAACGCTGGATATCATTAAAATGATCAATGCCTCCGATAAAAACCAACAATAAATCGTATTGATTTGTCCACCTAATGCACGAATAATCCCAATGCTTTTTCGATTATTTCTAATTTTTATACTGACGAAACTATAAAGAATCACGAAAGCAGATACAATCAACACAACATTGACAATCGATAATAGATTTCTTGCTTGAGTAAAGAGATCATTAAGATAACTGACTGTGATTGTCACATCATTAAAATTCACTAAATTGTGACTCTCACTACTTATAAGCCATTCAATAAAAGCCTTTGTATCCTCATTATTCTTGTTAATATTCACCACTAGCCCGCTATACTCGCTAATATCTTCATTTTCAATGATAGTGGTATGTAAATCTTGATCGATGTAGATGGTTCTAGAATCGATATAGTTGTTTGAATAAAACACACCGACAATGGAAAGACTATAGACGATTTCACCCGGTATGAATTTAAAGGAAATTTGATTTCCTTTTACTTGAAGCAAAGCTCTAATCATCTCAGTTCGTGCTTGGTTGGTGAAGTACTCACCTGTCATACCAGGATGATAATCATTGACACTAGAATTGAAAATATAGTTCTTGTAGGCTACCTTATCACCTATATATTCATTTGAGATTTCGTCAAAATGATTGTCAATAAAATCGTCAATGAGTTGATTCTTTTTAGTACTAACATCCCATTGGTTTATTTGGTTCATAAAGTAGTTATAGTTGAGAATAATCTCACCACTTGATAACTTGTCTGTATCATTAAGCCACATTACCTCATCAGATAAACTGTTGTAGTTTTTGATTTGCTCAATGCTGTAATCGGTATTTTCACTTTGAATAATATCAATCGATTTATCGAAACTACTGGGAATAAAACCAACACTTTCCTTAAAGTTAATTTGATGATCAAGTTGATTTTGAGTAATGAATAATGCCTCATGGATTGAGTTGTTCATTGAATTAAGTTCATTATTTAATATCTCAAAGTAGATGTCATTTATGTTCGGTTTCAACGTCTTTATCCACTTATTGATGTCAAAATGAGTATCAATAATCCCAGTTATTATGAAAGTCTCTTGATTATAATCAAGTTCAAACCCAATTAAGTCGTGATAAGTATGGATTTCCCTTTTGGTATCTTTATCGTTTATACCATATTCCTTCATAATATCGAACACTCTCTTGGTAATTGCTACTTCATTAAACTTCGAAGGTAAATCTCCAGCAAGTTTCGTAAGACCTAATTCATTCATGATTGAATCATCTATGACCATCCCACCAGAAAACTCTAAAGGATACATATTTGTATATTCAGGTTCTTCTAATAGTAATTTTCTATAATTATACGCATATCTTGTGATGATTGGGTGAAATTTGATGGTTGGGTTTAAGTTTTCAAACTCTTGTACATCCTTATCATCCAATCGAGCAAACTTGACCCCATGAACCTCTTTAAGGTGAATATAAGGTGCTTTCGAGTCTTTTAATGATGAGTTTACTTGGTCATATTGATCGTAATTTGATAACGCATCTGTTATGCCAATACTGATGAGAAATAGTGTAGATACTAAAAAAGTTAATACGAGTCTTACAGATATCTTCTTAATGCTTCTTAAGCCAATCAAAAATGATTCAGTTAAACTAAACCTTGGTTTCTTTAATTCTATTTCCGTATCGAATGGTTTATCATTTGGATTGGTATCACGAATGACTTTGCCGTCTTTTAGCTCAATCACTCTATCTCCATACTGATTTGCTGCAGTACCATCATGTGAAATACATATCACAAGATACTTCTTAGAGAGTTGTTTTAATAATTGATAGATTTCCGCACTGGTGACCGAATCTAGAGCACCAGTAGGTTCATCTGCTAATAACACCTTAGGTTTTTTTAAGATTGCTCTTGCGATAGCGACCCTTTGTCTCTCTCCTCCAGACAATGTGTTTGGACTTCTTTTTGAGAATCCCTCTAATCCGACTTGTTTTAGCACATCTTCTATGATTGGCTGATTCGGCTTTT
Organism: Paracholeplasma morum; assembly: GCF_016907055.1. NCBI lineage: Bacteria > Bacillati > Mycoplasmatota > Mollicutes > Acholeplasmatales > Acholeplasmataceae > Paracholeplasma > Paracholeplasma morum. Next base: position 18,876 of record NZ_JAFBBG010000008.1, on the reverse strand, counting down.
CTTTTAATGAGAGCGCTAGTTTTAAATTGGCATATACAGATATCGAATTAATCAAGTGTGAGTCTTGAAAGACAAAACCAACAACTTCATTCCGGTACCTATTTAACCCCGCATTAGATAGTTTAGATACCTCATGATTCCCAAAGAACATGCTTCCCTTAGTAGGCTTATCCATTCCACCCATAATATGTAATAAGGTGGACTTTCCACTACCAGATTTACCTACAATAAAAACCAGTCCGGTTTCTTTGAATGATAGATTTATATCATCTAAAGCGACAAATGGACTTTGGGTATTTATTTTATAGGTTTTCGTTATATGTTCTAATTTCATTCTGACCTCATTATAAAAGGAGGTGCTAGTCCTACTAACACCTCGTGTATATACTAGTAGAAAATCAAAGTTACATGCAGATTTTTATTATCCCAATCATCATTCCCTACCCCTTTAGCACCATAGCGAATGGTAAATCCTTCCTCTAATAAAGAAATTGGAATATCAAACTCAAAAGTATGAGTTCTCCAATCACTTAGTTTCGTTGAGCCTCCATGTTCAAATGATATTTCTGCAATTGGAGTATTTGATTTGTTATCTTTATTATCGTATATATAAATATACTCAACACCATCATCTTTCTCATACACATCAAGTTTTATATTAATTATAACATGAGTAAGACCATTATTTTCAAGCCAATTTTTGGTTAGCCCTGAGCCCCAATTATTATATTTCACTACATCATACTTATTATGTTTAAATCTACCAGTATCATTTATTTTGTATGTTGTATCTCTAACCAACTTGGTCTCGTACACGCGACTTGAATTTCCAACATATCCTGCGTCATAACTTTTAGCATAGATTTCAAACTTGTTTTGCATTTCAGCCTTCACTTTAGGAAATCGATTTGGAATAATTTCCCAAAATGGAACTAATCCGTTATTTCCATATTCAACAATTATAGGAGATGAACTCACTGAGTTGATCCATTTCGCATAATCTGAACTCATATTTCCTGGTGTGAAACTTGAAAACTCTGCCCCTCCGACGGCACGTGCGAAATATGTAGATTCTAGTTCTGATGCACTTATTGTAGTTAGTGCACTAGCATTGTAAGAAGTATTGAGACTAGCCCGTTCCTGTGTATATTGAATTCCTCCATGAACATAGTTCTCAACTTCGTTCTTGTTTACAGAACTAAACGAAGTTGAACTTGATGTTACGGCATAATTAATGTCTAATCTTCCCCCAAGAACTCCTTGTGCAATAAAGTGTGTGCCATATGTGTCAAAAAATTCATCATAAGTCAGTGCTCCTGTTTCTAACTTATCAAGATTATTAATCATTGATGCAGATAGGTTCTCTTTGAACTGATCTTTATTTCCTAAGAAGTCTTTAATATATACCATCTTATCTGTTTTAACTATGCTCTTTGTGAAATAGTATTGCCCAACTTTTCTATAATCATCTTTTGAAATAGAAGAAGAAAAGTTCGTCGCAAAAGTTCCATTAAAAAGCTTGTATGTTCCTGTTACACTTACATCTGTGTTGTACTGAGCCGATACACTCGAATAATATAGATCAATTGAATACCCTGCATAATCGGAAACTTCTATTGAACTTTGCGGAGCTTCAAGTAACAAAGATGAGTCATTTAAGAAACTCGAATTAAATATCTCAGCCCCAAAAATAGGTGTTTGAGGACTTGCATAAGAAGATTTAACGATGTTGATTCCCTTACCAATTCCTGGCAAGCTTTGAATAGTTGCAGCTTTAGTTTCCATTCCTAATGAAAATGCTGCTAAAAGTGTTATTACTAATACTAAGATTTTTTTCATGTAATTATCCCTTTCTTGTAAATTATTTCATATTGAGTTTTCTATAAATCATATTAAGGACTCATGATTGTTAGTCACCTCGAATACATAATTTTGTAAATCTAATTAATCAATTTATTATAAACTATTTTAAGTTTATTAAACACGGCACATCTGTCATATATTTTAAGAAATACATTCAAAGTGCTTTGACTTTTTTCGAACCGAACATTTTAATTGTATGTTTCATGTAAGAATGATCAATCGTGAAATGTTTAACTCAAGTTTGAAAAGAACCCCATAACTCTCTTCTTAGTTCTTCGACACGGTTGTTGTTTTCGGCGTCTTTTTCTAATTTTTTCTTTTACGACTTTATTATCAGTCAAATACCATTATTCTGCTTATCCGTTCTCGAGAACTGCTTTTAGCAAAAAAAAGACACAAACTGTGTCTAATTAAAAGAGTTATTTAGATTCAATCCAATCTAATCGGGCAATTTAGCTCCATAGTTTAGGGGATAGTAATTAAAGATGTCAAAAGTTACTGTTAATTATTTTGAGTGCTTAAATAAGTAAGTAAATCTTCTTCCTTCATTGGTCTAGCAAAGTAATAACCTTGTGCATAATCACAATGGATACTACGTAAGTAATCAGCCGTATCCAACTCTTCGATTCCTTCAGCAACCACTAGGTATCCAAGTTCCTTAGACAGATTGATGGTTGAAGATACAATTTGCTGGATTTGTGGCTTAAACATCAAGTTCTTCATGAATATTCTATCCATTTTTATGATATCAATTGGAAACTGTGTTAGATAGGCAAGAGATGAATACCCTGATCCAAAATCATCTAAGGAAATCTTAATCCCTTTTTTGGCTATCATCGAGAGGATCCTTCTGGATTCTTCTGGATTCTTCATAATTTGGGTTTCTGTGATTTCAAACTCAAGTCTCGTAATATCTGCTTTATGTCGCTCGATAGTTTCCATAGAGCGTTCAAAAAATTGTGGATCTAATAAATTTTTAGAAGATACATTGATTGATACCCCGATATCAAAATTCAAAGTACTTAGTTTATCCAACATTGAAAGTGCGGTATCCAAAACCCAATCTGTCAGTAGATGAATGAGTTTGGTTTCTTCAATCAGTGGGATAAAACGATCTGGTGGTATGTTGCCTTTTTCTGGATGATTCCATCTAATTAAAGCTTCTAAAGAATGTACTTTGTTTGTTTCTAAGTGGATTTTGGGTTGATAAGCTAAGTAAATTTCTTTCTCTTCAATCGCTTTTTTAAACCCCGCAACCAATTCAAAGTCTTGACGTTTTCGTATTTTTTCATTTTGATATATAAATGAAGATAGATTATTTACTTCAGCATGTCTAGCAGCGATATCAGATTCTGTAAATAATGAAACGTCTGCAGCATCTACATCTCCAGTGTATTGGGATGCACCTAGTGCATAATCAACATAAAGAGGAATATGATTAATCGATCGCGCTTTATCAAGTATATTCTCAATATAAGTGACGTCTTTCTCAATCGTTGTTCTCTCCATTACAGCCCGTAATAAAGATTTATCTGGTTGTATGACAAAGATGTCTCTAGATTGGTGGGTCAAATCAAAGTAAATGTCTTTCATTAATTGGTGATAGACATCAATTCCTAGTACGTCAGCGATATTTGTATTATTTGAAATGATTACTGAGAAAACCGATAGGTTTCGAGAAGTAATATGCCTAGATAAATGTCTCAAGTAATTCGTATTTGGAATACCTGTTTCCGAATCTCTTGAAGAGAGTTCATCAATCTTATCAACATTGCTTCTTAGTATGTTTGAAGCATACCCACTAATGAACCCTAATAAAGAAAATATTAGTAGTCGATAAAACCAGTTAAAAAACACTTGTTGGGTTCCTTCAGATACTTCAAGAGGCATAATCGGACCCATAAGTATCCCAGCAACGACGCCAGTTAATAATCCAATTTTAGGACCCAAGAATATTCCGCTAATTAATATCGGAATATACATGGTATGAGAATAGACGTATGTAATCCCACCAGTAAGATAAACCAATAAGTAAATAAGTGGCAAAGATATAACTACAGTAATGCTAGCAGTTAATTTATTCTTTTTTCTGTTTAACCAAAGCTCTGATACATTCTTATATAGTCTAATTGGCATACTAAAACCCCTTTTGTAAGCGCTTTACTATATTATACAACATTTTATACATGTTCGCACCAAGATTGATTATTTTCGATCGATATTTAAGAAAAAAGAAATCTCTTGCGAGATTTCTTAATTAACTAGTTGTTCATCAAAACTAGTGTAGTCATCATATAGGCCCCATTGGTCCCCGATGGTTGATTCTTCGATTACAATCGCAAACTCACGAATGATTAGTCTTAAAGCACCTGGTTGATAATAGTACTTACCGACAATTTCTCCAGTAGAATCAAAGTTTGGTAACAGATAGTTTGAATGATTCCAAGGCAATTGTGTCCCACCCGAAGCACCTGTCTTCAAATAAATGTTATACGTATAGCGTAAGCCATTCTTTAGTGTCTCTGTGTTTACACCGCTGTATTTTGGTGCAACTACGCTAAATGAATAAACCCCTGCTGTGTTACGAGCAAATGTTTGAATGTAGTTATTGGTTCCTGGTGGCAATGGGAAATAGAACATGGTTGCTTGGTTTTGAATAAGGGTTAGTGGGGTCCCTGGATTATTATCTAAATCGGCACCAACATAGTCTATGACACCACCTTCATAAGGATAAGTGATATCACCTGTTGGACCTACCACTACTGGATAAGTAACCCCTTGTTTCAAGTAGTAATTCTTCATATTGATCAAGATAGCGCTATTCTTGATTGGAGAAGTTGCATCCCCTGCATCAACGATTGTGCCATCTGCAAATCTAAAGTGAAGCGAGAAACGAACGGTTAAGATGTTGGTTAAGTCAAAGGCAGTAACGTCGTAATACACAATTCTCGAATCGGCTAAATCTACATATAAATCAACTGCTGATTCAACAACTGCTTCTGGTAATACACGGTATCTTACCACTGTATCGACTTCTTCGTCAAAGGTACTATAATCTGCCCTTAATTCATCTGTCCAAACGTTTTCTCCGACTTGTCGTTGAATGATTGCGCCAAATGGTAAGCTGAATGTTGGGCTAAAATCGCCAATGTTGATTTCAGATGAAACAAACCCATCCACTCTAAAGTATCTTACGCCGTCCGTATCTGAATTGTTGTAGAAAATCCCTTCAAATACGACACGAGGGTCATAAACTGAACCAGTAACGATAGAACCATCTGCATTGATTTGATAGATTTCAGGGTAATAGATGACGATTTCATCACCAGCTTTAAAGCTGATGTCTTGTAGGTATCCATTGATCCCTAAACTCTTTTCAATATCGATGTCACCAAGTTCAAAATATATATCGCCTTCGCGGTGCAGTTTAAAAGCATAATTCTTACTACCTGGTTCTAACAAATAGGTAATATCTATTTCAAAGAATTGATTTTGGAAGAACTCAATCTTATCTGGAGTAGGCGTATAAAGGCCATTTATGTCCGTTATGGTTGTAACAACATCGCTATATAGGTTAGCATAGGCAAATAAGAAATCAATTCTAATTGCTGTCATTAATGCTTCACGTTCAACCAAGATTAGATCATTAAACTGTTGGTTACCATTTTTGTACTTTTCAAATGCTGGAAGGTCTCTTTCAGTAATTGTATGAATAATGGTATCTTCATTCTCACCAGTTAACGTAGAATAGGTAAGTACATATTGTCTCTTACCTGAGGCAGTATACTGATATAGTATGGTTGCATCCGTTAGTTCAGAAAACGGTGAAAGTGTGAGTGTACTTAAATAGTTTCCATCCAACCAAAGTTCATAAGATTCTACATCATTCACATAAGTAAGCTCTGTTTCGATGGTATTTGAAATAATTGAGAGTACTCTTGAGGTAGATAATACGCCATTAAATGTAAACCCAAATGACATAAATGTTTCAAATGTGATGTTTCCAGTTGGCAAATCATATTGAGTTGTAAATACGGTATTGCCTTCTAAATCAAAGGAATAAGTCGGATAACTAACACCCAAGACATCCGCACCAGATGGAGATGCTTTAGTAAACTGAAGCGTAGAAATTTGTGACCCTTTGTAGTAACTAAATCCAATGGTATATACCCCACTTTCTAGGGCATCACTCAGCATCATTTCAAATCCGAATATACCAGAAACATTAGGTGATATTGAACTGCTGTAATACATTGAATCGATTACGGTTGCACCCTTCATCAAATACCTAATTGTCATTGTATGACCTTCAGAAAGTAGGTTTGTTGTGTCGTCAAAGACCGCTTCAATTGTTCCATTTGGACTCATTTCAAATTGACTTGACAGCGTATAGTTTGTACCTGATAGTGTTGGAACTGTAACTTGGTTATCACCATCTAAGATAATATCGATTAGGCTCACGGCTAAGGTATCTGTTTTCCTACGAATGATGATTTCATAGGTCGTTTTATAGGTATCTACTAAACTCTCATCCATTGCGGCAACTTCAGCATAAACGGTTAAATATAACTTAATCTCATTATTTCCATCAAAGGTTTGATTTAAAAACTCAACCTTATAATCCCCACCAAGCTGATTAGTGGTTCTAGCTATATAAGAATTCATGAACGTTTCATGATCGTCAGTTAGACTGTTGAAGTTCGCGATTGCTGCATTTTCTGAAAGTGTTGCACTTTCTACTTCATAATTCACCATATTAGAAGGAAATGCCGATTGAGATACTTCAAATGTAATTTTGTTATTGACTGTATCCAATATTCCACCCTCTAAGGTCGGGCTAAACCCATTAGGATCTACTAAGACCAAATCCGCAAGCGAGGTTCCAGAAATAGGTAAAACAGAAGATTTATCTGCGAATTTAACTTGGAACATCAATCGATACTTACTTAATAGTTCACTATTACTAATAGGGTCATTAATCAAATTATCATTTCTTGGATTGTCTAAATCCACATATTGATATAAGTCTTCATTAATATCAAAGAACTTATCAATTCCAATGTTTTGAGGTAAAACACCTCCTGCTGCTCTACCTTTTGATGAAGCAAGAACGTACATCGCTTGTCTTGTAGATTTATAGTTTGATCCACCAAGTCTAAATCTATCAGCTAGTACCTCAATTTTAGCTTCATAAATATAGTTGGATTGTGCAGGGTCTTTAAGAGGGAAATCATTATCAAATATATAAGTTTTGGTTGTCTCTAGTTCATTGTCTGTAACTACCTCTGCGCGATAATCTGTTTCAGAAATCGTCGAAAGAGTAATGGGTGTTGAAAGATTATAGTTGTTAACACTATAGGTTGCAGTATCATTCGAATATAGTAAATTTCTTACATTTCTAGTAGTTAATCCAAAGTAACTTAAGGCTCTTTCTGTGGACACCGTTACAGAAGTTGATGGTAATGTAACACCTGTATACTGTGTATTTGATCCCGATATTTGAACTGTATTGTTTACATTATTTGTGATGTAACTGTAGTTAATCAAATTAGGATCAAGATAGGTCCCAACGTATCTTGTCAAACCTTGGTAGTCTAAATAATTAACACTGCTGCCACTAACAGCGATAACTTCATAAGAGTAATTGTTTGAAGACCATGTTCTTCTTATTGTCAAATCCAATCTAGAGGCACTTTGAATGGTATATCTTCTGGTTGTTTGAGCAGGAAGATATCCAACAATACTGGATGGAGATGTGTCGTTACTTCGCGCTGTATAATAAGTATCTTCTCTACCTGGAACACTAAAACGATAGTAAATAAAGCTACCTAAAGTGTTTTGGTCAGTACGTCCTACCATGTCTATTGCATCATCCATATTAAGAATGTTAATGAAGTTTGTTGATTCCATCAATCCGTAAGTACCACGCTGTAATCTACCAAATATGCCACCAAATCCAGGTTTATTTGCAATATTTCTCGAAGTAATCCCTGATGGGAATAAGAATGCATCGTTGTCTGGATAGAAATAGGTAGTATTAGAGATGTTTTTTGAGTTAGCATAATTAAATGATGAATACTGAGATCTCTTCGCTGCTTTAACCTTACCATAGTGAACGGCTGTATCAATATCAACAATCGTTACAGGAATCGATGTACTTGCTGTGCTACCAACGATATATGTCCCACCAACGATACCACCGGCAACATCAGTTGAACTAACAACGCCGTGATTAAGCATGCGTTTCATTCTAAACAGACCATAACCAACAACGCCACCAGCCGATGCGAAAATACCAGGTCTTTGTGCAAGACCAGTTGTGCCAGTGCTATATGTATGAATTGTATTTGTAATGGCTGTTATATTACCAAAGTTTAAACCATTTGAAACGAGACTTACGGACACTGGGTCTTGTGACCCTGTGACGTTTGAAGAAAAACGTTTAACGGCATTACTACTAGTTGCATTATCAGTTCCTGCAGTTATTTCTAGTCCTAATGCTACTCCAATAATTCCACCTACACGAACATACGCATTGGCTTTGGCGTAGATGTCTCCATTATTAGAGGTATCTAAGACTTCTGCAGTGATCGAGGCCCCTTTACCATAATCTGTTAGGATATTGGCGTTAGTATCTGCCATTAAAGCAGATATACCTCCTAAAACAATGCCACCAGTGTAGGAATAAACTAATCCTGCAAATAGCGCGGAACCAGATAGCGGATCTGAACCTGATGACACGTTGGTTGTACCAGTACTAGTATTTGTAAATACGATTTTCCCCATGTTGGCAGAATCTTGAATGTCATTATAGTTTATCGTAGAAATACCACCAACAAACGTGTTGGCTGTACCAATGACTGTATTGGAAATATCCCCAGCACCACTAATGTCGCCTAGGTTAATACTGTTAGTGATTCTGCCTACGTTTAGGTTAACGAGACCAGCAACATATAAGTTTCTTGAGACAAAGTCGCTCTGGAATGATGAAGCGCTACCGGCAGTTCCTGAGTGACTCGTAATTGAACTTGCCCCTTGAAAATCGGTAATAGTGATTCTACCTTTGTTGCTGACATTTTCCATTAAATAGGCTCTTGAGTTCGCAGTATTATATGGTAACACATAAGTGACACCAGCGACGAACACTTCAGAGGCTGTGTTATTGATTTTTAAAAGTGAAATATTTGAAGAAGACGTAACATTTTTATAGTCTACTTTTGGAGTCAATGTAATCCCTGCTACTTGAAGTAGGTGTCCTACTTCTGTGACATTTGTACCATTACCGATCGTGATTGACCCACGGTTATCCACATATTTCAATTCTTTATCTTGAGTTGATAGTGAAACAAAGAATGGCGCAATCTTAATGGTTGTGATTGTTAAGCCTTTAGAGTTGATGAAGTAACTCGAATCATAAGTAAAATCAGCAGTGTTATAGGCTCTTGAAAGAACGATACCACCAGTGGTTTTATCGAGAATCGTTGCTGAATAGTAAATGTATTGATTATCCGTACCCATATCAAAATCTGTGAACAAGTATGTACCACTATTGGTCATATAGGAGAATTCTGACTTGGTCTGTGTCGTAGATGCCACACCAATACCAGCTGTATAGAGTTTGGTATAGGTATTTACATAGCCACCACTCATGGTGCCATTATTTTGCCATCTACCATTTCTAAATACATATTCTTCGTTAACTGTCCCTGGGAACTTAACGTCAAAGATTGTAAACTTATTGCCTAAAACCTGACCAAAAACCCCACCTAGGTAGTTTTCTACTTCTCCTAGAGATTTACCAGTAAATTTAAGCGCGTTTATTGTACCGTGATTGGTTAAATATAAAATCGAATGATTGGTACCAGAAGCATTGGTGATTTCACCAATAATTCCCCCAATTCTATTCGTCACTTTTGTCCCTGAAGTCACATTAAATGTTTTACCATCGATTAATCCAACGCTACTTACTGCCCCGAAGTTAACTGAGTTTGTAAGTAGTAATGTTTGTGAAGCAGTTGCGCCGACAATACCCCCAATAGAGAATGTCGCATTAATCGTTAGCCCGCCAAAATCATGTGAGTTACCATTAATCTTTCCTAGGTTTGCATTGTAAGTTACGGATCCACTAGCAAGCCCAACGATGCCACCAGCATACGTCCTACCAATGGCTTTATCTCCTAAATTGATGGCTGTATTAGAAACCACGTTTGTGATGGTTCCACCACTTAGAGAACCAGCAATTGCACCGATATTAAATACCCTACCATAGTTGGCTAAAGTATCTGTTAAGGTAATCGTATTATCGATTAAGTTAAGGTTCTTAACTACACCTGATGACCCAATCGTACTAAAAAGGCCCATATAGTAGTTTGAACTAATAATGGTTGGTTTTGTGATATTGAAGTGATAGATATAGTAGTTACTATTCGTTGGACTAGATGAATAATTGGATGTCCCTCCAATAAATTGACCATTAAATGGGGTTTTAGGGGCTGTATATCCAGAATAATTTTGCATATCTATGTCATTGACTAATTTATAGGTTGCTTCATGATAGTTAACACCACTTTCGTGAGCGGAGGTCATATCAATCATTTTTCTAAACATCATTAGTTCAAGTCCATTACTGATTTGAAAATGATCTGTGTCATAAGTTAGCCCAAATAAGGATGGGTATCCATCTGATACATAATAATGCCACATGACGGATTCATCATAAAGTGTGTCCAGTGCTGTATCATTAATCTTAATTGGTTCAGATGCACTTACAAGTCCTGATCTAAACTGGCTTCTAGTATAGACATAAACCTTACTGTTTTGCACTGTTGAAGTTACATTAGGTACCATCGTTTGATCATAACCAACATTTTCAATCGTACCTGAGTTGGTGTAAAAGAATGGTTTAGTTTCAAAACGAGTCGTGATCAAAGGCGAAATAACATCCGATGATATGATGTAAGAGTTATAGATTTTACCTGTTGAAGCGTTTGTGTGAACAAATCCACCAGCTGTATATGTATTATAAGTGGATTGTGAGAACTGAACATTAAATCTAATACCGGCCAATGATGTCCCGGTTTGATTGATCTTAGTGTCAATAACACCAATGTTATAGATTAAGCCCTCATTGACGCCAACAACCATGGAAGCTTTTGTAAGACCTTCTGGGGCATCCATCAATTCGTAAGTTGGATTAATGAGTGTGAAGTTTTTTACGATACCTGTCACACCGACATTAGAGAACATTGAATAACTTTCAATGAGTGGAAAATCTTGTAGGTTTTCACCTTCTGCGTCTAGTTTATGAACCATTGTGATGTAGTTATAATCTGACAAATAAAGGTTTGATATGGTAAAGCCTTGCCCATCGAATGTCCCTGTAAATGGCAATAATCTATCGTTTACATCATCTGGTAAATCCAGATCAATTCCAATTGGATTAAACCTTTTCGCAACATAACTTGAATAGTTAATGTCATCTACCAAGATATAGTGCTGATTAAGCATAAGCTGTATGGTTTGATAATGTGGTTCATTTAAGACGTTTTGTGATTTTGACCAGTTATAGGACACAATCATCGAGAAGTTGTATAAGTCTTCTGCATTCTCAATAGCGATACGTCTGCCAGCGATTGCTGTTGTGAGTCTTGACACTAGATTCGAATCTCTCTGTGAGGTCGTAATACCAGTGTTATTCATCTCTTCAACGATGATGGTTTGAAGAACTGAAAACTTAGTAGTTGCTTGATCAGCAGAGATTGAATCTATTTTAGAATTATCGATGTTATAGTCAAAAAATCCATTGTTAAAAACGGATGTTTGTATGTTAGGTTCTTGAAATACTTTTTTAGATGGCACGAGTTTGGCGAGATTAAAAACGATAATCCCGGTAAACAAGATAACCAATAGTGATGAAATTGTTCGTTTAAATAGTCTCATTCTACCACTCCTGTTCATCCCATGGTCTATATGGCATACCCCAGTTTATCAGCGGGCCTCGCTCTGATTGGACGGCTTCGATGATAAACCCTAATTGAAGGGTATATTTTTTTTCATAAAGATTGAATGGTGTTAGACCGAAATCCACAATAAATGGAATTTCAAGTTCAGTGGTTTCATTCACTCTTTTTACTCTGCTTGTGTAATAGAAATACCCATCATTATTACGGTTATCATAAAAGTAAGGGTTGGTGCCATCATTCATATCTTTATAGTTAAATGGCATAGGTTCTGCTTGAGTGGTCGCAACCTCTACGGTTTTCCCACCCGATTGATAGGTTAAGGTCAACTGTTCATAAGGCGCAATTCTAAAATACGTATCCACCGTACTAGCAATCTTAATAACCACTCTAAACTTTGTGATAAATAACGGGTCTGTTGGGGTTGAAAGATTAATCTTATAAACCCCATTTTTGAAGAATGGGTTTTCGCCATATGGATGGGCATCGTAATAAACATCCCCTTCATATGGGTAACCATCGTTGTCATAATAGGCTTCAATAGACACAACAACATCCCCAACCAAAACAGGTTTTGTATCTGTCTTTAAACTTGATAACCACCCAGCTAAACTAATGACTAAAACGGAAGTCAATAGTACTACGATTAAGCTGGTTTTAATGATTAATTTTTTTGTCATCCTATTGACCTCCTTCCACTTTATTGATTTTCAATTTGATTCATCGTCAGTTCAAATTGAGTAATGATAATGGATTCACCTTGAATGGTGTAATCCAAACTAGGTTTAACATATATTTGAAACAGAAAATCATAAATGGCATCACTAGCCATTTCATAGTCTTCAAATAAAGACACATTAGTAGTTGATAAGTTTATTTCGGATTCTAGGTTTGTATTAGGATCTAAATAACGAATGCTAAGTAAATTAAACAAAGCTGGATCCGATGGAATAATGTCTTTGATGTCAATCGATAAATAGCCAGTTATGGATCCTGTGTTCTCAACCACGATTTTATAAGAGTATACTTCTCCTGGAATCACAGCCCCGAAGTCTAGACCTGCTTCTGTAATCACTGTATAAGTCCCATCGTCTAATGTGCCGTCTTTATTAGAATCAACACCTTGATAAAAGGTGCTTTCCATTGTTACGGTGCCCGATTCAATCAAAATAGGGTCTGATTTAAAGGTGGAAATGATCCACGCGAAAACAATGCCTGATAATAAAATGACGACAGATACTAGCATAATGATTGAAGCGATGAAGTTTTGTTTTCTCATTTTATCATCCTTTCTTGTCTTATGGATTGACTTGATAATTAACCTCACCTAAAGTTTCCCAGTCAACGAAGTGACCTTGTTTAGCTTCAAATGAGAATGTAAAAGATAAAGGGGTTAATGCATGATTATTTGAAAACTTATATCCATCTAACTCTAGGTAGGATAAAAGTGTAATAATCTCAGAATCTGGGCTGATGATGTATGCGCCTTCTTCTAATGTAGACTCTAGGCCTTCATAATAATACTTTTCATCGGTCTCATCATACCGCCAACCTTCTCCGAGTGTGTAAAAATCTGAACCAATCATGTCTTCTAAAGACTCTGTCCCAAAGACAGCTGATGCAACTTTCACACTAACCCTAAGTTCGGTGTCAATCGTAGAGATATTATCAAGCGTGATTGGCGTATCAATTAGATTTACGCCTGGCATGATATACCCAGTTAAAAATGAACCAGATAGATTGTATTCAATTTCTCCAATAGTCATATTTATGTCGCTTGTTTGTTTTTTATCTGAAAAATAAGCTTGAATGACTACGACTAATAAAACCAGTGTAGATAGAAAAGCGATAATAGAAAATATTAGTTTTTTCATGCTATGTCCTCCTTAGAATTAAGGACGACAACCAGTTTTCCTAGTTTCAACTGCCCTGCTTGATAAGCACTTAAAGCTGTATTAGAGTCAAACACCAAACGAAACTTAATTACTAATAACTCACCTTCCACTAAGGATTGTTCTGATTTGAGAATTAACTTACTTTGAAGATTAATAAGGTTTTTGACTCGATAAAGATTAAGCGTTTGTCCACCAATTGTGACTGAGTCTAAGTTATTCGGTGTAAGAGTAAGGGATTGGTTGTTAATGGATACTGCCCCATTATCGATATAAAACACATCCCTCATGTCATAATTCGTATCAATAGTAACGTTTGTAACCGGATCTAGAAAGACATCTGCCATTACAGAAACGTTTGATTCATTCTTAATGATGATTTCAAAATCATAATAATCACCAGGTACTGTATTAGCAAAAAAAGCCTGAATCTCAGACTCTGTTTGAATGATTTCTGCTGCTCCACCATTTTTCTTTAGGTTTAAAGTAATGTCTGCTTGATAATCACTGACTGTAACAACAAACCCTTCTAAGCCTGCTGATGAGGTGATCGCAAACCATGCATAAGAGGTCACTGTTAGTAAAAGCAATGACAAAACAAACATTGATAGCGTAATGCTCATTGACTTACTCTTCATGTGTTTCGCCCCCTTCTACTATTAACATAGTTAACACTTCTTTTTACGCTCAAATTATACCATCAAAAAGGTCTTCTAGTCAATTTCAGGAGAATAGATGAACGAAATATAAAAAAAGTGTACATTCTACACATAATTATGGAAGAATACACACAATGTTTTTAGATAAATAGCAACAAGCTCACTGCCATCAATGCCATACCTAAGACCAATCCATAGATTACTATATGGTGTTTACCATACTTTTCAGCAGTAGGTAAAAGTTCATCTAGAGAAATATAAACCATAATTCCTGCTACAAAGGCAAAGACAAATCCGGTTAGACTATCCGATAAGAACGGTCTTAAAATAAAATATCCAACTAATGCTCCTATTGGTTCTGATAACCCAGATAAGAAGGCATACCCAAACGCTTTCTTTCTCTTTTTCGTCGCATGATAAATTGGAATCGCGACGGAAATACCTTCTGGTATGTTATGAATTGCGATTGCGACTGCAATCCCAATCCCTAATGATGGATTTTCAAACGCTGCCATAAATGTTGCAAGGCCTTCAGGGAAGTTATGAATTCCAATGGCAATCGCACTGAATATACCCATTCTCATTAATGCTCTTTCGTTTGGTTTTGATGGGTCCACTATCTCATGAGGATTGACTTTATTAGGCACAAGCCAGTCTATTAATCCAATTGCAAATATGCCTAAGAAAAAAGCAACAGTCGCATATAGATAGCCCTTTTCCATACCATGCTCGAGTATTAGTGTATCCCTACCCTTAGCGAATATTTCCACAAATGAAACATAAATCATCACACCTGCTGAAAATCCTAGTACAAAGGAGAAAAACGTATGACTTTTAGATACTTTATGAAAAGCTAGTAATCCACCTATTCCAGTAGATAAGCCAGCAATAACAGTTAATCCTAATGCAATCCAAAAATTACTCATATTACACCTCATTTCTTTCAAAATATGCTTAATTATATAATTTTTGAATATGAATTTCAACACTAATGATAATAATTATAAATAGTGATTATTGATGCTATAAATAAGACTATCCGTTCAATTTTATACAAACTAATTCAAAAAAAGAGAGGCTATATGGCATCTCTTTTAGACGTAATCATGTTACTTTTTGACTGCTTTTACCGGATTTTTTGTCCATCTTTTTAACTAGTTTAGGGATGTATTCACGGTAACGGTAACCTAAGTATCCAATTGGAATTAATAGTAGTAAGAACCACCATCCCCAAACTTTCGAAGGTTTATCAAAAGCAATGGCATATTGTGAGAGCTTGTCTGTTTCAAATGTTATCGAAGAATCGTTTTCATCATAGGTACTCTCTAAGACTTCTGCTTTCCCTTCTTGAATACGGATGACACGATATGATTATGCCTTAACCGTTACTGAATCCTATACAAAAAACGATACTCAGTACATTAACAACGGTTTATACTTTAAAAACGATATCGGTGAACTTGAAGATTTCTTAATCGACTATGAAGTTGACATTTTCGGTGTATTATATGACTGGAATCCAAACCGTAAGAACTGGAGACTGTATGTTTCCGATGAGTTAACTTACCAGAACTTATTTGGATAAACCCAAAATTAAACCCTTAAATAACTAATTTATAATGAGATGCCATAAGCGTCTCATTTTTTCATATACTATTCTTAAACGAAATAAGCATTACACCTTAATAAGAAGTAAACCTAGCGTATGATTTCTCTAATCTTTCTTCAGATATTTTTCAATGCTCGCAATGGTCGATCCTAAAAATACAAATATGAGCAGTATTGCAGTTTTTAAATATTCATTATCGACAAACCATCCCAATCCAAAAAATACTAAACATATAACCAAAACAACACAAGGTAAGGTAAACACCACATACCGGTTATATTTTAGTAGTATATAAATCAGTTTTATCATAGAAAAAGAGCACAGTATATAAAACACGAACACTAATCCTTGAATGAATACATTCATTATCCTGTTCCTAATCGATAAAGATTAGTGCCTCCTTAATATCATAATCATCTTCTTTTATGAGTATATTATCCACCAAAAACCAGTTCTAGGCAAAAAAGAAAACCCAATAGAACTCAAAAAAACCTAGTTTTGCTTATAAATGAAATACAACGATCGAAATTACCCTAAATATCAATGAAAAAAAGAATCCTTTATGTAAGAATTCTTGTTTTTTAGATTAAACTGATTTTAGTAAAGCGATACGTTCAGCAACTACTTCTTTTGACAATTGATGTTTGATCACGTATCTGTTTCGAGGATGGATTGAGCACTCAAAGCTACATCCTCCTAAATACTTATCTTCATTTTCTACACTTGTTAAGATTTGTTCATTACAATCAGGGTTTGCACAATTGATATGTCTTTCACATGGGGTCCCATCAAAATGGTCTTTCCCAACGATCACATGTTCAACTTGATTGATTGGGACGCTAAGTCTCTTATCAAAGACATAGCATTTACCATCCCATAACTGACCTTGTGCGATAGGGTCTTTTCCATATGTGACAATACCACCTTTTAGTTGACCCACTTCAGTATGGCCTTCTGCTTTTAAGAACCCCGACATTTTCTCGCAGCGAATGCCACCCGTACAATAGGTTAATATCTTTTTACCACGTAACATGGTTTCGTTTTCTTTAATCCATTTTGGGAGTTCTCTAAAGTTTCGAATGTTTGGTTTAATGGCGCCTCTAAAATGTCCAACTTCATGTTCATAATCATTTCTAGCATCGATGACGATGGTGTTTTCATCTTGCATTCGTTGGTAGAAGTCTTTTGGTTCGACATATTCACCAGTTAGTTTCTTTGGGTTGATGTCTTCTTCTAAAGAAAGGTTTACTAACTCTTTTTTGATTCTAACATGCATTTTTTCAAACGCATGCTCGCTAGCTTCATCGATTTTGAAAACAATGTCTTTGAATCGTTCATCTGTTCTCACATAATCCATATATGCTAAAACATCATTCTTTGGCCCTGATAGCGTGCCGTTAATGCCTTCTTTTGCGACATATACTCTGCCTAATAATCCTTTACTATTGCAAAATGCATGGTGTGAATCTCTGAAGGTATCTAAATCCTCTATGGTGGCGTAGTGATAGTATAGTAATACGTAATAATCGTTCATATTAGTTCTTTGCTCCTTGTTTTATGTATTAATTTAATCATATAGAAAAAGCCTTTAATACGCAAAGAAAATGCAAAGATTGTCGATAATGGGGCGGAGGTAACTATACCTATTCTACTGTATTCTAACGGTGAAGGTACGGGATTTTCCAAAGAGACTTGGCAAGGATTTCAGACTAATTTCGTAAGTAAGAACATCAATAGAACGATCATCATACTCGACTCTCCACATTATGTTCATGACTATGAATATGAATCGATAAGCACTGAAATTACTCTTTTTATCACTGATTTGGTTGATTAGATAATTGTATAACCCCATAAGGTCTAATATTAGAAAAGCAAGCGTGAATTACTACCGCTTGCTTTTCTTAATCTCTATTTCCTAAGTAGGTTTAACCATTCAACCCATTGATCATCATTATCTTCTTTGGCTTTAGTTATTGCCTGATTTACATATGCTTCAATTTTCGAATACAAAATCTTCTTTAGTCTATCCAAAATGATTGTTGCACCAGGCCAGTTCAAATCTTGTAACCAAACAAGAAGATCTGGTAATAGGCTAATGATTTCACCATCGGACTTATTACTTATGACGATAGCACAACCTTCAGCAACATTTTTCCACCATATTTCATTAGTATCATAAAGTTCAACTTGTAATGGTGATATTAGCACTTTCAAATCATAATCTTTCCTATTTGATAATGCCTTAATTGCTCTATTTTGTTTTTCTTTGTTATTCCAATCTAACTCTAGCAATAGTGTTCGAATCTCACTTGTCATTTCATCATACCCTTCTTTTCTTTAGAGTAAATATTAGTAAATTATTCTTTATCAATTTATGAGTAAATAGACTTACATCATTTGTTAATCACTTATTCTATTATCGCTCATTTTCATAACACCCTAAGTGTTCTTCTAGTATTCTAGGGATTAGTTATCTAAAAGGTTTGTCACAAAAATTGCCTATTTAATGCCTATATAAATTGCTAAATTGTTAACAAGGGTGTGAACTACCCACCACTTAATCGAAGCGGGGGCTTCCTATCCAAACCGATGTACCCACCAGTGACTCAATAGGCTATCCCCGTAGTCCCTACGGTTCTATAATCCTTTTATAACTGAAATGCTAACTTATATTGTCTTAATCCTTCTTTTTTGATATTGATCGCTGCGTTGTGATCTCGATCTAGGTGTAGTCGACAACTTGGACACTCAAACACTCGGTTAGAGAGTTTCAGTTCAGTGTGAATCTCGCCACAGTGACTACATAACTTCGATGATGGATACCATTTATCCATCGTCATAAGTGTCTTGCCTTCTTTTTCTAACTTGTACTTCAAAAATGTGATAAACCG
>NZ_JAFBBG010000007.1 GCF_016907055.1 Paracholeplasma morum | reverse complement strand
GTGTCTGATCACTTATAAATGTCTTCTTACATGGATGACAAAAATACCTCTGAACACCTGTTTTAGTTCTCCCATGTTTGATGGATGGATGCCCACAGGTTGGGCAATAAGTTAAATTTGACATAGAACGTTCCTAGACTACAAAAGCGAGTACTTTATCCCCAGGAACGTCGCCAAACAATTCAAGGATAAAATACTCGCTTTTATAGTTCCTTTTTTAATATTGTTTGGCATTGTCATTATATCATATTTTAGTATTCAATTGTCATCAGTTTTTGGATGGTGAGATGTTGTCTTTGTTAAGATATCAATCCTACACGTGACCAACACTCTTCACCACTCGTCAGAAAAAAAAAGCCGTTAGGCTTTTTCTTTTTTTATTTATTTGCTTGAATCCATTTAAATACAGCATCTTTTGGAGCAAATCCACTTTGTCTTGATACTTCAACGCCATCTTTAAATAATACAAGTGTAGGAACACTGGTAACACCATAAGTTTCTTTAGCCAATGGTTTGTGTTGATCGATATCAACCTTAACAAATGGAATTTGTGGTTGTTCTTCAGAAAGTGCTTCTAATTGTGGCATTAACATTTTGCATGGTCCACACCATGTTGCATAAAAATCCACCAAAACAAGTCCTGGTCTATCAATTACTTCTTTAAAATCTTGTCCCTCATAACTAATAAGCATATGTTTCCCTCCATATTTAATCATAATTCAATTATAAAGTATGTAACCGTTTATTTCAAGGTAAAAGCACATATTTACTTGAGCGTAACCACAGTTACACCATTTAACCCTTCGCCTTCTCCACCATAACGATACTCAGAGACATAAGGGGATTTCTTCAAAACATCTTGAACCGCTTTTCTAACTGCACCTGTCCCAAACCCATGAATGATGCGCACACTCTTCAAATGATTAAGCATCGCTGTATCTAAAAATTTATCTAATTCATCTTTGACATCTTCATACCTAAATCCTCTAAGGTCTAGTTCCATTCTAGCATCGCTATAAGATGGTTTGGCAGTTTCTTTCTTCTTAATGTCTTTAGATCTATCAATTGGTTTATCGCTTTTCTTCAAATCTGTTGAGCTAAAAGGCATTTCAAACATCCCAAACTTCACTGTATAAACGTCCTTGGATACTTTGGTCACCTGTCCAATTTGGTTATATGATTTAATATGGACAAAATCTCCTTTCTTGAACGAGTCTTTAGATTCTTTGGGCATTTCTTCGATACCTAATTGCTTAAGTTCGAATTTAATTTCCGCAATCTCATGATCTTTTAAAGGCTTAATCGATAAGATGTCTAACAGTTCTTGGGCTTTTTCCTGGGTTTCTTTTAGCTGTTGCTCGGCTTTTCTCTTGGTATCTAGTAAAATCTTATCTTTGGATGCTTCGAGTTCATCATAAGCTTTTTCTAGACGTTTCTTTTCCTTCTTTAATTCTTGTAGTTCTAAGGTAAGTGTCTGTTCTTTTTCTTTTACACGCATAGAGTCTTCTTCGAAAGCCTTAATCGATTTGGTTAAGTCGTTGTCTTTAGAAAGGGTATAAGTTTTTGCCTTTTCGATAACTGTTGAGTTTAATCCAAGTCTGCTTGCGATGGAAAGTGCGTTAGATGATCCGCTTATACCGTAATGGATCTTGTATAATGGTCTCAAGGTTTCAACGTCAAATGCTACGGAAGCATTCGCAATGTGCGGATGCGAATATGCGTATAGTTTAAGTTCAGAATAATGTGTTGTTACAATCATTCTAATGTCATAATCATTGAGATAATCGAGAATCCCCATGGCTAAGGCACTTCCTTCTTGAGGATCTGTTCCGCTTCCAAGTTCATCAAACAATACTAAGCAGTTGTCTTCGATTTTTTCGATAATGGTCATAATTTTCGTCATATGAGATGAGAAGGTAGATAAAGACTGCTGAATGGATTGTTCATCACCAATGTCAGCATACACTTCTTTAAATAAGGATAAATTGGATGTTTGATCTAAAGGCACTAAAAGCCCAGATTGAGCCATTAAAGTTAAAAGACCAACCGTCTTAAGTGCAACCGTCTTCCCACCAGTGTTAGGACCTGTTATCATGATTGTTTTCTTAATGTCATTTAATATAAGTGATATAGGGACTACTTTATCAGGATCAATTAAAGGATGTCTTGCATTAACGAGTTCAATCAACCCTTTGTCGTTAATATTAGGTTTGAATGCGTTGATTTCAAGAGCGTATTTAGCTTTCGACTGTAAAAAATCCAATTTGATTAAATGGAACATGTTGATTTCTAGTTCTTCAATATGTGGAACAATTAGTAGTCTAAGAGACTCAAGAATCTTGATGATTTCTTGCTGTTCGCTAAACTTTAGGCGACCAATTTCTACCGTTTTCTCCATTGTTTCAGAGGGTTCAATAAAAACGGTTGTTCCTGAAGATGATTCATCATGAATAATTCCTTTGAATGTATTCTTGAATTCCTGTTTTACTGGCAAACAAAAGCGATCA
The DNA here is from genome assembly GCF_016907055.1 of Paracholeplasma morum. Classification (NCBI taxonomy): domain Bacteria; kingdom Bacillati; phylum Mycoplasmatota; class Mollicutes; order Acholeplasmatales; family Acholeplasmataceae; genus Paracholeplasma; species Paracholeplasma morum. The sequence goes on along the minus strand of NZ_JAFBBG010000007.1, from coordinate 66,180 downwards.
TTACGAATCACAATCATTTGATCATTTAGCTGGCTGGCACGTTTTTGTAAGAGCTGGTTTAAGATATCTTTTCTTTGCAACTCAAGGCGTTTTATTTGTCTTCTAATCTGATAGAGTTCATCGGAGGCAGTATCTAGTATCACCCCGTCTGGATCCATAATGTCTTCAATTAAAGTAATAATTTTTCTTAAGGAAATGAGCTCGTTAAATATCTCATCCACTTTCATTGTGACGTTTTGCTTTTGATAACTCTTTTTGTATTGAATCATATCTTCGATCATAACCAACAAAAGTCTTAAACTAAGAATTGAAGAGATGGTTAAAGATTGTCCAATCTTGATTAAATTTAATACTTCTTCAATGTCAAAATCATCGAGTAAAGGAAAAGACCCAAATCTTGCGATTAGGCCGAGAACTTCTTCAGTTAAATCTAATTCGGATAAAACCTCAGTAATGGATTGTAACGGATTTAAATTTAGTAGGTTGTTTTTAGCAGATTCTGTCTTTGCATATCTACTGACATAATCGAGTATTGTATCAAACTCTAATGTCTTTCGAGAGTAACTCATGTTATCACCACTTACATTTTACCAAAATTTGTGATATAATTAAACAGGTAGGTGAGATAAAAAATGGCGAATTACAGTATGACTATTAATGAAAATCAAATGAATCTATTAATAGATGCCTATAAAGCGTTCGAAAAAGAGAGTTCGAACCAATATATAGCTTTTTCTGCCTACAAAAATGGCTTAACCATTCATGCTTATAAGTCTGGAAAAATGGTTATCCAAGGAGATTATCAAGAAGAACTTAAGCGCATCAAACAACTATTAGGTGTTAAACAATATGCTGCAATCGGATCTGATGAAGTCGGTACAGGTGACTTATTTGGTCCAGTAATCGTATGTAGTGCATATGTTTCATTAGATGATATTGCATTTTTAGAATCATTGGGTGTGAAAGATTCAAAAGCGATGACTGATACTCAAATCTCAAAAATTGGGCCAGTGCTTGCAAACAGATTAATTCACTCAATCTTAATCTTAAATCCCGAGAAATATAACGAACTCATTCGTAAGGGATACAATATGAACAAGATTAAAGCATACCTTCATAATCAGGGTATCATTAAAACTAGTGAAAAACTCAAAGACAAGGTTCCAGTTATCTTAGATCAGTTTTGTGAACCACAAATTTACTACAACTATTTAAAGACTGAGAAGCTGATTTACCGAGATATTGATTTTTATACTAAAGCAGAAAGTGTACATATCGCAGTAGCTGCAGCCAGCATTATTGCTCGTTATGCATTTTTGGCTAAGATGCAACAATACTCCAAGTTCATCGGATATAATCTCTTGAAAGGTGCAGGTAGTGAAGTAGATAAGCAACTCATCGAAATCTATCGCGCTAGAGGCTATAAAGGCTTAGTTCCGATTACAAAACTTAATTTCAAGAATCTAATCAAAAACAACATTGAGATTCCCAAAAAGAACTAACAAAAAAATCATTCCTCGGAATGATTTTTTTATTATCTACGTAGCTAATCGTTTAAACCTAGTTTGTCTAAAGTGGTTTTAAATACTTCTGGTGCTTCTTTTGTGAATTCAAGGTACTCTTGTGTAACTGGATGAATAAATCCTATGGTTTTTGCATGTAAGAATTGTCCTGTTGTCCCATAAACTGGTTTTGTGCCATAAACGGGATCCCCTAAAATCGGATGCCCTATGTATTGCATATGCACGCGAATTTGGTGAGTTCTTCCTGTTTCTAATTGACATTCTACCAATGAATACTCTGCATGACGTTTAACAACTTTAAAGTGTGTAACTGCAATTTTTCCATCTTCTGTAACGGCCATTTTTAAGCGATTAATTTCATCTCTACCAATAGGTGTTTTGATGGTACCTGAATCCTCTTCAAAAGCATTTTGACATATGGCTTCATAAACGCGTTTTACAGTCTTTTTTTGAAGTTGTAAAACAATCGATTCATGTGCACGATTCGTTTTTGCAACAAGTAATAGCCCAGAAGTATCTTTATCAATTCTGTGGACAATACCTGGTCTTAAATCGCCATTAATATCCGACAAATGATTAAGTGCAAACTTCAAGCCATTTACTAAAGTTACATCTTTAAAACTTACAGCTGGATGAACGACCATACCTTGAGGCTTGTATACTACAGCCACATCATCATCTTCGTAGAGAAACTCTAAGTTCAAATTAACAGGGGTAATCTCAATTTTAGCATCTGTTTCAATACTAATGCTTATTTCATCATCAAATTTGACTAAATAAGAGGGTTTTAGTGGTATACCATCCATCAACACCTCTTTTTTGTCGAATACTTTCTTAATTTGACTCCTAGTGATTGAATCTAAGAGTTTAGCAACAAAAACATCTGCTCTTAATCCAATTTCATGCTCGGTTACGTTTAATATATATTTTTTCATCGTTTGTGCTCCAAAAATAATAAATCAATTGCAAATAAGACTACACCAACGGTTAATGCCATATCTGCAACATTGAATGTAGGGAAATAATACGAGCCAAAGATGAACTGTAAGAAATCGACAACATATCCCTGGGAGATTCTATCGATAAAGTTTCCAATCGTTCCACCAATCATCAGTGAGACACCCACTGTGTAAACCCACTTTTTCTTTGACATTTCAGCGGATTTGAATAAGTAACCAAAAAAGATAAGTGATACTGCAGTGATAGCATATAAGAATGTGTATTGCCCTTCAAACATAGACCATCCTGCACCGTAGTTATGCGCTTGAATAATCTCAAAGAAATTATCAATCACTGTAATCGTTCCATCTTTTAAAAAACTAACAATCATCCATTTAGAAAGTTGGTCGAGTATAATCGTTATTAAAATAATAAGTCCGCCATATATCATGGTAAAAACCTCCAATATCTACTTAAAACTAATACTAACAACAGAAACACTATAAAGGCTATAAATGTCCCCTTCATCAAAACTAGTCGATTAATTTTAACAAATCTCAACGAATTTTGATAGTGTCTAATTAAATTATATTTAAAGTAATAGTACAAATAAGGAACAAAGACCATAAATCCCGCCAATAAAACGACGAGGGGTTTTTGTAACTCGATGAAAATACTCAAATTAACACCAATTAATACGATTGGAGTCACTATCACAAGCAAGTTAAAGAGCGGAATCAGACTGTAATATGCCCACTGTTTGGAGGTTAGTGTTTGCTCAATTAGTGAGAATTTCTCATGGTCTACTTTGTATGTATGATAAAAGTTTCTCAACAGCTTCATCAAAATCACCTACCTTAACTAAATCAAATCCCGGATTATTTAAGTCATTGTACGTCGCCAATGCTTCTTTGTAGTTTGCTTCGGGAACGAAGAATAGATCGATGTCATGATCACTGGCAGTAAGTACTTTTTGCTTAACACCACCAATAGCACCCACCCCATTATCTCGGGTGATCGTACCTGTTCCAGATACTTTCAACCCTTTAATATCTATATTAAGCAGTTGTGTATAGATTTCTAATGTTTGAAGTAATCCTCCCGATGGACCCCCAATGACATCATCAGCATACAACTCTTTATAAGAGGGCGTGGTTTTAATACTGTAAACTGGTTCGAGCATGACACCAAAATAGGTTTGGCCAATCACGTGATTCATTATAACAGTTATGGCCTTGTTATCCCTGATAATATCTAGTGAAACGCTAGTATTCTCGTGGAACACGTTATAAAAACCATTTACATCAATATCATGAATCGAGAGGCCATTTACACTTTGAATTAAATCACCAATCTCAAGCGAAGGTTGTTTCTTGTCAACATAACTTATAACATAGCCTGTTAATAGTTTGTCAATAAGGATGGAAGGATTCGTTTCATGCGCTTTTTCATAAGCTGAAATAACTGCATTTTGATAACTAATACGTTCATCAATTTGGCCCATTTCATACTGTTCTTTCAAACTAAAGCTTTGATTCTTTCGGACTTCATTAACCGTGATATTTTTGTTAAACTGACTGATAAACAGTTGAAAAAGTGTCGGTTTTTCAAATGACATCACATAAATCGAATAAAACCCATTTTGCGAGGTTGCACCATCAATCTCAATACCGTTCGCTACTGGGGTTAAGTCGCCCTTTAGTACTAGTTCCTTTCCAGGAATACGGATGACTAAAAACAGAATCATCAATAAGTAGAAAAAGCCTATGATTAAGGCTATTCTTATATTCTTAACGATCTTCATCATGTTTGATACGAAGGGAATTAAGACTAAACTGTCTAATCTTAACACCTGATTTTTCAAGCATTCTAATCGCGGCTTGATGTGAAGGTGTATCGGAATACTTATTTTCCATGTATACGAGTTCTCTCACACCACTTTGAATTAAAAGTTTAGTGCATTCATGGCAAGGAAACAGGGTCACATAACAAGTTGCCCCTTTTAGCGATTGTGTTGCGTTTAAAATTGCATTGGCTTCTGCGTGAACAACATAAGGGTATTTTGTCTCTTGAAAGTCTCCATTATTTGTCCAAGGAAATTCATCATCTGAAAGCATTTGCGGCAATCCATTGTACCCGATTCCGATGATTCTTTTATCTGTATTAACTAAACAAGCGCCGACTTGAGTGTTAGGGTCTTTTGATCTAAGTTTAGATAATTCAGCCACTCCCATAAAGTATTGATCCCACGAGATATAATTAGTTCTTTTCATTTTTCTCATCATCCTTAAGTAAGCCTAAGTTTATGTGGCAATAGCCATTTGGGTTTTTTATCAAGTAGTCCTGATGGTATTCTTCTGCTCTATAGTAGTTCGTAAGTGGTTTTAACTCAACGGTTATTTTGCGTTCAAGGTGAGTTTGTTTCTCATCTAAAAATCTTTTAGCCACTTCATAGTCTTCGTTGGATTCATAATAGATACCTGTTCGATACTGTACGCCAATGTCATTGCCTTGACGGTTTAATGAATGTGGGTTAATCACTCTAAATAAATGCTCAAAAAGGGTTTTTAAATCCACCTTGTTTTCGTCATATTCAATTAAAGTAGCTTCAGCATGGTTAGCAATACCATTGCATACTTCTTGATAGGTTGGATTGGCTTTATTGCCATTGGCGTAGCCTACCTCTGTTCTTAATACGCCTCTAACATCACGGAAATAGGCTTCTACACCCCAAAAACATCCCCCTGCTACAACAATTTTTTTCATAGAAACCTCCTATGGTAACTTTTATCTTATAGAAATATCTTACAATATTTTACCCTTTATTACTAGTAATAATACATCCTATAATCACATTCTAACCGACATCACATAATTTTAAAAAAAGGACTTCAAAAGAAGTCCTTAATGCTAGTTATGTTTTTTAAATGATATTTCTAATTCATCTAGTTGTGTTTCAGCAACTGAAGATGGTGCTTGCATCATAAGATCACGTGCACTTTGTGTTTTAGGGAATGCAATAACGTCTTTGATGTTCTTAGTTCCTGTCATTAACATGACCATTCTATCTAAGCCTAATGCCAATCCACCGTGTGGAGGTGTACCATATTTAAGCGCGCCAACTAAGAACCCAAAACGATCTTCAATTACAGATTTTTCTAATCCAATCGCTTCAAACATCGCTTGTTGAACGTCTGATTCATGAATTCTCACGGATCCACCACCAAGCTCATACCCATTTAAGACAATGTCATAAGCTTGAGCCATACATAATTTTGGATTAGTTCTTAATAAGTGTTTGTCAGATTCCTTAGGTGATGTGAAAGGGTGATGTGCAGCAGTTAACGAACCATCTTCATTCTCGTCAAATAGAGGCCAGTCAACAATCCACACAAAGCGATAATCCGTATCACTTACTAAACCAAGTCTTTCACCAAGTTCTTTTCTTAAGACGCCAGCTGCGTTTGAGGTAGATAAGTAGTTTTTACCAACAACGAGTAATAATAAATCGCCCTCAGTCAATCCAAGTTTTGAAATGCTACTTTCGTCCATAAATTTAGCTATTGAGCCACTTAATTTACCCTCAGTAATCTTTAGATAAGCTAGTGCTTCACCGTGGTTCTTCTTAACTAACAAAGTAAGTTCATCTAGCTCTTTACGAGTAAGATTTGCTTTAGAAACAAAGCCTCTTACGACTTTTTCTTTGAAGAATGGAATCTCATAATGATCAAAAACATCATTATAGGAAGCCAGTTCTAAGCCAAATCTTAAGTCAGGCTTATCCGAGCCATATTTATCCATAGCTACTGAATAAGGTAGTTTCTCGATAGGAAGTTTAATCTCATAATTCAGGACTTTCTTAAATGTATGAAAAAGCACTCTTTCGATGGTTTCTTGAATTTCTTGTTCAGACAAAAATGATGTTTCAATATCCACTTGTGTGAACTCTAATTGTCTGTCTGCTCTTAAGTCTTCATCACGGAAACAACGTGCGATTTGGAAGTATTTTTCAAATCCCGCGACCATATAGAGCTGTTTATAGATTTGTGGGGATTGTGGAAGTGCATAAAACTCACCTGGGTAGATTCTTGAAGGTACTAAGAAATCTCTGGCACCTTCTGGGGTTGATTTACCTAAAATAGGTGTTTCAAATTCATTGAATCCTTCCATAAGTAATGCTTCTCTAATCGCTTGAGTGATTTGGCTTCTTTTGATTAAGTAATTTTGCATTACAGGACGTCTTAAGTCCAAATAACGATATTTAAGTCTTGTATCTTCTAGGGAAGTATCCTCATTATTAATGCCAATTGGTGGTGTTTCTGCAACGTTAAGCAGTGTTAATGAATTCACGACTACTTCTATATCTCCAGTTGGTATTGTATTATTGACACTCTCACGTTTTACAACTACCCCAGTTGCTTCAATGACATATTCGCTCTTTAATGAGGAAGCCAATTCGTAGTTAGGGTTTTCTGGTTGAATGACTAATTGTGTGATACCAAATCGGTCTCTTAGGTCAACAAACACAAGTCCTCCAAGGTTTCTTTTTTTTGAAACCCATCCTTTTAAACGAACGGTTTCATTGATATTTGAACTATTAAGTTCGCCATTGTTATGTGTGTATTTCATGTTATTTTCCTAGTGCGCTTATAACTGTTCTTACTGCAATCTTCATTGGCACTTGTTCCTGTTCTTGTGTTTCCGTATTTTTGATTGCAACAGTGAGATTAGCTAACTCATCTTCTCCAATGATAAATATGTATTTAGAATTGGATTTCAAAGCTGCTTTGAATTGTGATTTAAAGTTTGTACCAGTATAATCCATATCGGCAATTAAACCTTTATTTCTGGCTTCAAACAATATTTTTATGGCTTCTAGTCTTGCTTCATGGCTAGTTGCAACCAAGAAGATATCTGGCGTAGGTTCAGAACTAAAGGATAGCAATTCAGCTTCCATTGCCAGTAACAGACGCTCCATTCCAAATGCAAAACCGATTCCTGGTAAATCTGGCCCGCCTAACTCTTTAACTAATGATTGGTATCTTCCACCACCACCTAAGACGTTTTGAGCTCCGAATCCTTCGATATCGGCTTCTATTTCAAATACGGTGTGAGTATAATAATCTAATCCTCTAACTAGTTTCGGCGCGATTTCATAGGTAATGTCCGCGCTATCTAAGTAAGAAAGCACCGATTTAAAATACTCACGAGATGCTGCATTTAAATGATCCTGTGGTGTTGGTGCACTTAAAACAGCTTCATGTTCATTATCGATTTTGCAGTCAAGTATTCTAAGTGGATTTTTATCAAGGCGGTTCTTACAGTCTTGGCAAAGCGTCTCACTATGTGGCATAAAATGCGCAGTCAGCGCTTCTTTAAAGTTTTGTCTTGATTCATTATCTCCTAATGAATTAATGCGAACTTTAACACCTTTTAATCCAAGTTCTTTGATAAAGGAATAAGCCAATCCGATAACTTCTGCATCAAGTGCGGAATCGTTAGATCCAATGGCTTCAACCCCGAACTGCATAAACTGTCTAAAACGTCCTTTTTGTGGTCGTTCATATCTAAAGTTTGGTCCGATATAATAAAGCTTGCATAGGTTGTTTTGAACATGCATTTTGTTCTCAACAAAACTACGAATGACACCAGCGGTGCCTTCTGGTCTCAGCGTCAGTTGTCTATTTCCTTTATCGAGAAAATCATAGGTTTCTTTGGTAACCATATCAGATTGCTCATTTACGCGGTGAAAAACTTCAGAATACTCAAATATTGGTGTTCTGATTTCTTTATACCCAAACAAAGTGAGCATCTTTCTGGCTTTATCTTCTAATTGAGCCCATTTAAATGATTCATTTGGCAAAACATCATAGGTGCCTTTAGCTTTACTTATCATAAGTCCTCCTTGTTTTTTCATACACATACACATCGTGAAAACGTTGTGTTTTCGGATGAAAAAAGCTATTTTTCAGTAATTCTTTTCTATCATAACCAGCTTTGAGAATAACCCTTTGGCTAGCAATGTTCTCTTTTATGTGTTTGATAATAATCAAATCCATGTCCAAAACCTCAAACCCAATCTTGGTCATTTCTTTTAATGCGTCTGTCATGATGCCTTGGTTCCAGTAGTTCCTAGATAAGACATACCCAATTTCACAACTATTTTGTTTGTGATTAAATGAGTGAAACTCAATCGTCCCAACCATCTTATTGCTCGTCATATCAACAATCGCGTAACCTATCGGTTCTTTGCGTGAAAGCCTTCTATAATAGGTATACTTAATCATGTTTTTTGCTTCTTTGAGATTTTTTAGTGGGCCCCAAGTCAAAAACTCTGTGGTCACTTCATCTTGTCCAAAGGAAAATAGATCATGATAATCCTTCTTCAAAAGTGTCCTTAATTGAAAATTTCTAAATTCTACTGTAGGCATTTGACTATAATTTCTCATATTATCACCAAAAAATAAAAGCGTCCTTAATCTAAGGACGCTATAATTGCGCGGTACCACCTTAGTTCTAGGTTACCCTAGCACTCAAAATAGACTATCCTCGTGAAGTGTCCCTGTAAACCATTAATAGATGCTTTCACCATTCATCCTCGCTATAATTAATATCTTTTACATTCTTTTCAGTCAACAGATGATTCAATTCATATTAAAATCATACATCAAATACAGTATATTGTCAATCTATAGTGATTCTTTAAACTGTTTGAACTTTTCCCTTATTTGAACTTTGTAGAAATTATAAGTTATCGTCAAAATCAAAATAAATGGAATAGCAACAACAACACCTATTACGCCGAAAAACGCCTGTCCTAAAAGCATAGCTGAAATCGAGAATATCGGATTGAGCCGTAGTTGTTTCTTATAAATATGTGGGTTGATCACATACGCATCTAAGTTAGGGAATATCATGATAAATAATCCAAGCGGTATCGCTGTATAAAGCGCATGCGGTAAACTTAATGCAATCAATATCATGAAGAACGATGATAAATATCCCCCAAAATATGGAATTAAAGAGAATACAGCGACACAAACCCCTAGTACAAGGGCATAATTCATATAAGCTCGGTTGAATATACCGATTAATAGGAATAATCCCGCATACTCAATGAACTGGATAACGGCAATGATGATTTCTGCAACCAAATAGTTTGTCAAGTCATGATAGAGTGTTGAAACGTATCGATACATTTGATCTGTTTCTCTTATAGCTAGATACTCTTTTGTTTTTTGGATGATATTTTCAAAGTTAATTAAGAAAATGATCCCTACAATAACGACTACAATGCCACTTAATACTATATTAAAGACCTGTTCTGCCCCGCCACCTGTTGCGGTGAAGAAAGCTGCGATACTGGCATACATGGATTCAACGACTGTTACAGACTGTTCTTGGATGCTTGTTGTATCAATGTTAAAGAGCCTTCCAATTTGATCTAAGAGATTTACTACCCCTACAGACAAATTACCCAAATCGTCAATATATGGTTTAACCAACACAAACACGATGAAAAGAACCAATGCAATAATCGAAAAATAAATAAGTAATATCGCGATGACACGTGGTATCTTAGCATTTTTCTCTAGCCAAGTTACGATGGGATTAAATACGAAAGCAACCACAAAAGCCAACATAATTGGCAGGAATGCCCAGATGATTTTATTTGCGAGGTTCCCCCATAATGGCGATAAGACATAAACCATGTAAATAATCAAAAGTAATATTAAGATGTTAAAGTACTTCCAATTAATCTTGCTTTTCATTGTTTCACTCCTTCGTGTCAATGATGATTGTTACAGGACCAGAATTCACAAGTTTAACTTGCATATCCGCTCCAAATACACCTTTTTTGGTTGGTACTTCTAGGTTAAGATCGTGATAGAGTCTTTCATAATACTGGTTTGCAAACTCAGATTTAGCACTTGTCGTAAATGAAGGTCTATTGTTACCTTTTACATTACCGAGCAACGTAAACTGTGAGATTAACAATATTTCTCCATTAACTTGCTTGATTGAAAGGTTCATCTTTTGATTATCATCTTCAAAAACCCTTAAGTTGATGATTTTTTTAAGCGTGTACTGATAATCATCATCTGTATCATCTACATGAACGCCAAGTAAAACTAAATACCCTTTTTCGATGGACTGATGATAATCTGAAGTTGAAACACTCGCTTCAGATACTCTTTGAATGACTGCTCTCATTATTTAAATCTTCTTTCAATATTATAGATACTTTGAATCTTTAGCAGGTTGACCATTAAATTCTCAATTTCACTTTTGTTGCTTGCCAATACTTTAAGCGTAATGATGCTTTCAAGTTTTTGATTTGAAACTGCATTAATCTCAGCAATTGTAATCGACGTCGCGTTAACCGTTGAAATGATATCGGATAGAATATTATTTCGGTTTTGTCCCACGATTTGGATACGAGTAGGGTACTTTCTAGTGAGGTTAGTTGCCCAATATACATCCACGAATCGCATTTCCGTCAAATTGGTGACATTAGGACAATTTTCATGGTGAACCGCTATGCCAGAGCCTTTTGTTACATAACCAACAATCGAATCTCCAGGGATTGGTAAACAACAGTTTGCAATCTTAATTTGTGGTGTCGTTAACCCTTCGACAATCAATCCTGTTTCGTGGGTGGTTGTCAGTATGCGTTTTGCTTTTTCTAACTGTCTTTGTAACAGCGTTTCTTTATCGACTTCTTTGCCAAGAAGTTTTGCAACCACGGTTTTAGGACTAACAATGCCTTTACCGACTTCAACATAAAGATCCTCTATAGAATTAATCATGTTTTTTGAAAAATGTTTCTTTGCAAACTCATCATTCATGGATCCTAAGTCTACTTTATTGCCTTGTGCCTCACGTTCAATCATGTCTTTTCCCATTTGGAATATGCTGTCACGATTTTGCTTATTGAGGTATCCTTTAATTTTATGTTTCGCATGTGAACTTTTAGCAAGTTTTAACCAGTCTTCAGAAGGCCCACCAGTATTTTTGGATGTTCGGATGGCGACAATATCGCCTGTCTCTAATTCATAATCCAGTGGTACAATCCTACTATTAACCGTCGCGCCAATCATCGAATTTCCAACATCAGAGTGAATTCGGTATGCAAAATCAATAGGTGTACAACCTTTGGTTAACTCAACAACCTGTCCTTTTGGAGTGAATACGTAGACGTTTGCTTCAAGAATATCAGACTTAACCGTTTCGACAAACTCGTCTGCGCCTTCTTTCTTATCGTCATCGTCTTCAGTCATCTTCAAGAATTCAGCATACCATTTAAGTTTTTGAGCAATTTCAAATTGCTCTTTCTCTTTAGAGTATTCTTTATTTTCTTTGTATGCCCAGTGAGCGGCAATACCGTATTCAGCAATACGGTCCATTTCATGGGTTCTAATTTGGATTTCATATACGGAACCATCATCCGATAAAATCGTCGTATGTAAGGATTGATACATGTTTGGTTTAGGTACAGCTATATAATCCTTAAATCGTTTTGGAATCGGGATAAAATGGGCATGAATGATGCCTAAAACTTGATAACAATCCTCGATTCTATCAACAATGACTCTAATGGCCAAAATATCATAAATATCTTCAAATTCTTTATTTTGGCGTGTCATTTTCTTAAAAATTGAATAGATATTTTTAGTTCTTCCAGATATCAAATAATTTGACATATGGTTTTCAGATAGATGTTTTTTTATGGTATCAATCATATGTTCGATAGACAAGTTTTTCACTTGTTTTTGATTATCGATCATGTTTTTTATTCGGTGATAAAATGGCGCATTGACAATCTTTAAAGAGGTGTCTTCGAGTTCTGCTTTAATTTGGAATAGACCGAGTCTATGCGCTAGAGGCGCATATATATCTAACGTTTCTGAAGCAATTTTTAGTTGTTTATCACTTGATTGATAATGTATTGTACGCATATTATGCAAACGGTCAGCTATTTTAATCAATACCACTCGAATGTCTTTCGACATCGCAATCAGCATCTTCTGATGATTATCAGCTTGTGATACTTCTTGATTAAAAGAGATCTTACCAATCTTCGTAACACCATCGACCATTTGTGCAACTTCATCGCCAAAATTAGTCTTTAAATCTTCATAGGTGGTTTGAGTGTCTTCAAGCACATCATGAAGAATTGCTGCAATCAGTGTATTTGGTCCAGCATTAAGTTCACTTAATATATAGGCAACAGCCAAAGGATGAGAAATGTATGGCGCACCGCTTTTTCGAAGTTGTGAACCATGTTTAAAAGACGCCATTTCATATGCCGCCTTGATTCGTTCGAGATCTGATTCTTTTTTAATGTAAGTTTTCACATTAGTGATCAACTTATCGAACGTCATTAAGGATTCCAAATTAATCCTCCTTTAGTATTTTAAAGATGCGAAAATAGGGTAGTTTCTAAGTTTAGTTCTGCCTTCAAGGGCTTCTAATTCAATAAAGAATGATAACCCAACTACTGTGCCACCTAGTCGTTCAACCAATTGAATGGTTGCATCTACGGTACCACCTGTTGCAAGTAAATCATCAACGATTAAAACTTTATCGCCAGGTTTGATTGAATCAGCGTGTAAAGATAGTTCGTTCGAACCATATTCTAAGTCATACTTGACTGTGACTGTTTCTCTTGGAAGTTTACCAGGTTTTCTTACTGGTGCAAATCCAACACCTAGTGCATAGGCTACAGGACAGCCAAAGATAAACCCTCTTGCTTCTGGCCCTACTATTAAAGTAGCGCCTTGTTTCTTAGCAAATTCGACCATTTGATCGCAAGCTAGTTTATAAGCTTCACCATTTAACATAAGTGGTGTAATATCTCTAAATAAGATGCCTTTTTGTGGAAAATCTTCAATTGATGCAATGTAATCTTTTAAGTTCATAAATAAACCTCCGTATAACAGTATAATTGTACTATAAAAACGCAATTTTTACTAGTAATTATCCAACTTTTACAGCGAATTCATAGATTCTTGCTGCAGTGTAAATCAAACTTGTTGTTAAATAATCAAATTGATAAGACCCAATAATATCCAATCTGTTCGGTAAAATCAACCCTCCGACCATAAGTCTCTTCTGGCCCTTATTATCAATAATCGCTCTTCTAATCGCTTCATCATTAAAATACTTCAGAACAAGAATATCAGCATCTGTCTTTTGTGCATCGTAAAATTTTGATATATCATTCACTTCAAGTGCTATTGGATTGTTAAAACTAATTCGTGTTTTAGCAATTGCATCTTCGTAACTGCCATATAAATCAATTATTGTCTCATCAACAAGCGTAAAAGGTAATTCTACTGCCCCACCATCTTTTAGCGCTTCTTTGTAAAAAATAGACTCAACGGCTCTGGATTCGCCCATATTAATCAATGATGAATGCGTTAGTTTTTTTCGGTAAAATGAAGCAATGCTAGCGATGCCAGACATTTTTCCTAAAATAAATGACACAGTATCAAGAGCATGATACAAACTTGATTTTGGCCCTGATATCGAACAAACAATATCGCCACGTTTCATAACTTGGCCGCTTTCTTTATGTTTTCTAAAAGATAATTCAATATCGTATAAATTCAAAAACATCTCAACTTCATTGATACCAGAGACAATGCCTTCTTCTTTAGCGATTAAATAAAAAACAGCAGGACTTTTCTCTAATACATGATAGGGCTTGCTGTTTAAATCTTTGATAATATTTTCAAAATAGGTTACTGGATTCATAGTAAGCCTCCTTCATACTCTTATTTTAACGGTTAATAGCCACATTATGCAAGTAATATATGTTATAATCATAAATGATTAAGAAATGAGGTTAACCTATGAAACCACTCGCTCACAGATTAAGACCAACCGAGTTTGACCAAGTAGTCGGACAAGATCATCTTATTGGAGAAAAAGGCATCATTACATCCATGATTAAGCAGAATAAAATCATCTCGTTTATTCTTTATGGTAATCCAGGAACCGGGAAAACCACAATTGCTCAACTGGTTGCCAAAAAAGCTGGAATGGAATCCTTTAATTTCTCTGCAGCTACGGATTCTAAAGCTAGACTAAAGGAAATCATTGCTACTACTGCTTATCACGATATTTTGGTTATCATCGATGAAATTCATAGAATGAAAACCGATATACAAGACTATTTATTGCCGTTCGTTGAAGAAGGCAAAGTAACGATTATTGGCTTAACCACACAAAATCCTTACATGTCCGTTAATCCCGCGATACGTTCAAGATGTCATATCTATCGTTTGAATGATATTACTGAAAGTGACATTGTTAAAGTACTGGAGCTGGCTTTAAAATCGGATTATGTGGACACAGATTATCGATACACTAAAGGTGCTTTGGAGTATATTGCACAATCCGCGGGTGGCGAAGTTAGAACGGCGCTAAATATGCTTGAAGCAACTATGCTTATTGAGACCGATGAAATCATTACCAAAGAAATCTGTAAACAAGCTATTGGTAAGCCTATATTGAAACTAGATGATCAACAAGATAATTATTTTGATATCCTCTCTGCCTTTCAAAAATCTATTAGAGGCTCAGATGTAGATGCCTCACTTCACTATTTGGCACGTTTAATAACATTAGAAGATTTAGGTTCAATCGTACGAAGAATGCTTGTAATCGCTTATGAAGATATCGGGTTAGCTAACCCTAATATCGGTCCAAAAGTGGTTGCTGCCTGCGATGCTGCTTTAAAAGTGGGCTTTCCAGAAGCCAGAATTCCGTTATCCGTTGCAGTCATCGACATGGCAATATCTCCAAAGTCAAACACTGCAATATCTGCCATTGATTTAGCCTTAGAAACGTATCAAACGGGTAAGGTTGGCCCAATACCTTCTCACATTCTAAACCGTGAAATAAAGGCCAATCCGGCATTATATAAGTTTCCGCACAACTATCCGAAAGCACTTGTGGATCAGACCTACTTGCCAGAGTCAAATATCAATGATACTTATTACAATCCTAAAGAAGAATCTACTTATGAAAAAGCACTTAAAGAACGTCTAATCTGGATTAAGCAAAAAAAGGAATTACTCAAAAAGGAGAATAAATAATATGTACCAAAACGAATCAAACCCAATTGTTACACTAAAAATTAAAGACAAAGGTGAAATCAAAATTGAATTGTTTGTCGATGTTGCTCCCAACACCGCATATAACTTCATTGATTTGGTCTCAAAGAACTATTACGCCGGTCTAATATTTCATAGAATCATCCCAGGATTCATGATTCAAGGTGGCCAAGGTATGCCATCAAAACCAATTAAAGGGGATTTTAAGTCAAATGGTGTCGCTAATCCAATCCTCCATGAACGTGGTGTTATCTCCATGGCGAGAACTTCAGACCCTAACTCGGCCACAACCCAATTCTTCATCATGCATAAGAACAGCCCTCATCTAGATGGCCAATATGCAGCATTTGGGATGACCATTAGCGGATTTGATGTCATTGATGCGATTGCCACTACTAGAAGAGACTTCTCAGATCGGCCAATAGAACCAATTATCATTGAGTCTTGCTCAATCGACTTAAAAGGCAAGAGTTATCCAAAACCAGTATACTTATACTAATCAAAAAAGCACTCAACCGAGTGCTTTATTTTTTTCTAAAAATCAAAAACTTACCAATCATAATATCCATGATTAAGAATGCACCTGTGATAAGATACACTTGCCATAATCTACTATTAATATTCACTTTTCGATTGATTTCATCTAATGTAAAACTTTGTGAGTAACCCAACAGTTTTATCATGTCTAGTGATTCTTTTTTATCTGTTTCCGGGTCAATTGGTAAATCCGCAAAACTAACTTCAATATTCAGAATTTCATTTCCATGATAGTCATATGCAGTAATTGATCTTGAACCAAAGGATTCGATTTTCACATAGTAGTAATAAACTTGACGTTCCTTAAGCCCATAACTAATAGCGTAATCTTCATATACTGAATCTAAATTAGAATCATAAACCACTTCTGTCGATTCAATTAAGAGACGGGTTTTATCATTGGAATCCGTCTTTTTATCAGCCATGCTAACATTGTTTTTCGAACCGATAAACAGAATAAATCCTTGGAATAGTCCCTTTGAGTTAGATTCTACTGTATGAAACATTTGATAATGATAATTTGTATCTATTGTAGCTGAAGAGAGGTCAATTTCTTCATATAGTTCAGTAGAGAACTTTACGTATTCTGTGTAATCTTCTTTGGTTACACCCTCTGTGATTGCATCAAGCAATAGTTCATTCTTTCTTTCAAGAATGATGCTTGAAAGTGTGATCATGTATACGATTGCAAGAATGAGCAGTGAAACAACTAGAAAGATGATTTTCTTTGCCATAGTTATACTTCTGTAGCAATAATAATTGGAATGGTAATTGGACTTCTTCTCGTTTCTTTATACAAGAACTTGTTTACGTCTTCTCTTACACTTGTTTTAAGTTCATTCCAGTTAATATATTTACCTTTCAGGTGTTTATCTGTAGCTTTGATGAATACTTCTTTGACATCTTTCAATAACTGTTCGGATTCTTTTACATACACGAATCCTTTTGTAACAATTTCAATCTCACCCAAAATACGTTTAGATCTAGGGTTGATATTGGCAATTATCAGTAATACACCATCTTCACTTAATAATTCGCGGTCATGGATAACGATGTCATTAACATCTCCTACTGCTGATCCGTCGATTAAGATATCTCCGCTTCTAAACTTTGATTTATGAAGTGTTGGTACACCATCATTGAAGAATAACCCGTCGCCATTGTCCATTAAGAAAACTTGTTCTTGGGAATAACCCATGTCTTTTGCAAGTTTCATCACAGCGTATTGCATGCGGTATTCACCAATTACAGGCATAATATATTCAGGTTTTAGCATATTCATCATCATTTTGATTTCATCAGAAGTCGCATGAGACGCGGTTAGTAGTTTTTTATCGATTACGTGTATTTTCGCATCAGTACGGTATAAAATGTCCAGAGTTTTAGCAGCCATTTTTTCGGTACCTGGAATTGGAGAGGCAACAACGATTACGGTATCCTTGTCATCAATATGAATCAACCTATCCGCTTTCTTACACATTCTTTGAAGCATGTAGAATGGTTCATGCCTGTTTCCGGTAACTAGCGCAACAATATCGCTATCGTCATTTTTATTTTTTTCATCAATATATCTAAGTGAGATTAAAGATTCCTTTGGAATGCTCAAATAGTTCATCTCAATCGCGATATCCACGATTCTTTGAGCTCTTCTACCGATGATAGCGATGCGTTTTTTATGTTTTAAGGCAATGTCGATAACACGTTGTATTTTTAGTAAGTCAGATGAGAATAATGAAGCAACCACTCGACCTTTTGCATTTGAGATAGCTTCATTTAGATCATAATCGAGCGCTTTGTTTATAGACCCGTTTAAAACAAGTCCTGATCCAAGTGATTCTGTCAGTAGACAAAGTACTTTCTTCTCACTCAGTTCATTAATTTTTCTAAAGTCTGTTTGATATCTAGGATCAGCACTTTGGTCAAATGTATAATCAGATGTATAAATGATTGAGCCGTCTTGGGTATTAATCGCGACTCCCACGGATTCAGG
Organism: Paracholeplasma morum; assembly: GCF_016907055.1. NCBI lineage: Bacteria > Bacillati > Mycoplasmatota > Mollicutes > Acholeplasmatales > Acholeplasmataceae > Paracholeplasma > Paracholeplasma morum. Next base: position 48,067 of record NZ_JAFBBG010000007.1, on the reverse strand, counting down.
AATAGAGTGCGTTGTCGTAAAGAAGTTCACTTTAACATTATTGAACTTAATGATAGAGTTTTGATCAATCACGTGAAGTTTCATCTTCTCTAAATCAAAACCTTCTTCTTTAAGATTGTCTTTAATTAGTTCCATGGTGAAGTTGGTGGCGTACACAGGCACATTGATATCTCTTAAGATATGAGGTAAAGCGCCAATATGGTCTTCATGAGCATGTGTCATGAAAAAACCTTTGACCTTAGGTAAATGTTCTAATAGCATTTTGTAGTCTGGAACGATTTCGTCCACTCCAAATAGTTCTGAAGTTGGGTACTTAATCCCTGCATCTAGAATGAATATTTGATTATCTACATCCACACAGTACATATTTTTTCCGTTTTCACCTAGTCCGCCTAGTGCAAAAATTTTAATTTGACTCATATTCGACACTCCTTTATATCTGAATCGCAGTATATTATGGCTTATTATAACATGTAAACCGTTTTTATAACAAGTTTATTACTCCAAAAACTAATTCATTCCAATAATAAAAGCCTGTTTTATTATGAGTGGTAATAATTATCACCCTCATTAAAACAGGCTCATATATAAAAGGATTGAGTGAACTATTGATATAGGAATTGAATACTTAAGTCTTTGAGGCGTTTAAATGATAAAACACTCAATAGAATTACAACCAAAGTCGTCGTAAATATGTATATGAAGTTATACGTTAGACTATATACCCATAGATTTTCGCCAACCCCTGCAAAGATTCTTACGGCTATATTATCGCTTCCAGTACCATTTTGATACTCTTCTGACGCATACTTAATGCTGCTACTCCATAATATAACACCCGATAATGTACTAGAAACTAGTCTAACAACACTCACTGTAATTATCGCAATGATCATCTTACTTAATTTGGTAAATCCGTCTTTAAATAGTCCAGATAAGCCATAGGCTGTAAATGGAATAATATAGTCGAATAACACAAGCATTACAATCATCCCAAATGTCCATGATTCACCAGTCCAGCTTTCGAGGGTTGCTCTTAATGCATCGATGTAGACGAGATAGTCTATCCCAAAGTTGTATAAAGCATATAAGAATCCCGAAATTAGGCCATATTTGAGTCCTGCAAATAGACCAATCATGACAAGTGGCAACATTGAGATTCCGAAGAATTTTCCGCCAAAAGGCATGCTCAAGTTTAAACCAGGAATGGCGGATGTAATCACATCCAGCACAATCGCTAATGCTAACAGATTCACTGCTAGTAGCATTTTTACTGCATCTTTTTTTAATTTCATTTTGTCCTCCTTAGAAAATAAAAAAATTTCTACGGATGTCCTAAGAAATTGATAGTGATAAAAAGATTATATACTATCCCTCCGCTGGCACAATCCAGATCAGGTTCGCGGGTCGACGATTAAGTCCTCTCAGCACATGGCTCCCCGTAGTGATCATTAACATTTTAACATCATTATATATCTTTATCAAGAATATTACTATTTTGACAAATTGGAGTAAATCTATGTTATCATTAATCTGGTGATAATCATGGCATTAAACTATCCAAATGCTAAAAAAGCAGTCCAAAAAACAGTTAATCGAGCTAATTTAGGCATGACTTTAGAAACTGATATTGAACAAACAAATCAGTACTACCTAGATAAGAATATTGCAACTATATACAAGAAACCAACACCAGTGCAGGTTGTGTCAGTAAGCTATCCCGCTAGAAACAAAGCTAAGATCGTTGAAGCATATTATAAAACACCTTCTACGACTGACTTTAATGGCATATACAAAGGCTATTACATTGATTTTGATGCAAAGGAAACAAAATCCAAAACATCGATTCCACTTAAGAACATTCATGTTCACCAAATCGAACATCTTAAGCGCATTACAGATCAAGGTGGCATAGGGTTCTTAATTGTATATTTCCAAGCATATAACGAGTACTACTACTTACCATTTGATGTGTTATATGACCATTACATGGATAGTCTAAAAGATGGTAGAAAATCCATTGCTTATGAAACGTTTCAAAAAGAGGCTTACCCAATCAAATTTGGTTATAATCCTCGAGTAGACTATCTAAAAGTAATCGATTCATATGTGATCCCCGCTCTAAAAGAATCTAATATGTGTTTCACTAAATAATTCCCATTGAACATATCAATAGGGTTTTTCATTAAAAAAGTAAACTTTTTAGAGTTTACTTTGATAGTCTGCAGAATAGATTTGAAGTAATTTATACTTTTGAAGGCTAGCACGTCGTTGTTCGAATGCAAAACCTTCGACACTCTTCCAAATAAAGACCCAACTGGCAATCGTAAATATTTCTTGTAGCATGAATACGTTTAAGTAGTCTTCTGAAAGAAAAATAGATATTGTCATGGTTAATAATCCAAATAAAACCATAAACGTAGAAATGATCCTTGTTTGCTTAATTTGAATGGACAAATCGTTAATACGCTTTATCAAACTACGCTCAACTAAAAGTTCGATGGTCTTTAAGAGTTCTGCTTCCACTAACTGGTTTGGAAACTTTACATTAATTAATAAGGGTTTATACAGTGGAACGTATTTAGCATTTTCTTCAATGTGATTCATGATTTCTTGGCTGATACGTTTTCTCGATAACATAGAGAACTTTTGATAAATATCTTGCTCTCCAGATAATTCTAAATCGATGACAGCGTACTCTTCATCTTCATCGTATTCTTCATATTTGATTTTATTGACTTCTTTATCGGCTTCTTTAAATTTAGACAACTGCTGTTCAAGTTGTTTTTCTTTTGCCTTATCAAGTTCTTTTTGCGGAACTACTTTCTTTTCATCCATGTTATCACCTCTAGTCTACTCATAGTGTACTATATTTTCGCTAAAAACTCAATTTTATCGTATTCATAAACTAATAATAGAAAAAAACTCGTAATTCTACGAGTTTTTTGAGTTATTTTATCTTTTTCTTTTTTTGGCCGATTCCAGCAAGTTTTAAACTAATTGAAGTTGGGATTATTTTCAACACCACATGAGCAAACTTCTCTTTGAATCCGGGCACAATAACAGTTTTTCTAGAGTTTAACGCTAAGCTAGCCACATAATTCGGACTTCTCTTATAGAACCTTGGATTGGTTCCAGCTTCTTTGTAGAATTCCGATTTGATTGGTCCTGGGCATACAACTTGCACCAAAACATTGGTTTTTGATTTCTTTGCTTCATAGGCTAGTGCACGAGTTAAGCTCGTCACATAGGCCTTTGTAGCATAATAGGTTGATGCGTATGGACCAGGAACAAAACCAGCCAATGAACTTATATTGATAATTCGTCCTTTGTTATTCGTAACAGATTTTTTATAAAACCATTTTGTTAGTATATGAACGGCTTTGATGTTTAACTCTATCATTTGTAGTTCTTTATCTAAAGGTGCGTCTATAAAAAGGTCGTTGTGACCAAATCCAGCATTATTTACCAGTATTTCAGCGTTATAAGGTTCAGCAAAAGCGATAAATTTGTCGATAAATGATGCTTGTGATAAATCACCAACATAAATATGTACTTTGACTTTATATTTAGCTTGTATCTCTTTTTGTGCTTCAGCTAAATCCTCTAGATGTCTAGATACCAAAACCAAATCATAACCTTTATCGGCTAACAAATTGGAAAACGAACGACCAATTCCTTTTGCACCACCAGTTATGATGGCATAACTCATAAAATGACGCCTTCAATTAGAACAACATCGTTCTTCTTAGGTCCAATCACAATTGCATTTTCAAGGGTTCTTGTAGCTTCTTTAAGGCCTTTTTCATTCGCGTGAATATAGGCAATTACATCCCCTTCAGACACATAATCTCCGATTTTCTTTTCGAATACTAACCCAACCGCTGGATCAATAATACCATCGACTGTTTCTCTACCTGCGCCTAAATAAGCAGCAGCGATTCCGATATCGATTGTTGTCATTGATTCAATATATCCACTTGTTTTAGCTTTTAATGGCACTATATTTTTTGCTTTCTCGAATTTATCAGGGTTTTGAATGTAAGAAGTGTCTCCACCTTGTGCTTCGACAAGTTCAACTAATTTGTTGAAAGCTTCTCCATTTTCAATTTTTTCAATTAATAGTTTTTTAGCTTCTTCTTTAGATGCAATTCCCGCATCTTCAAGTAGGAATGCGCCAATTTCCAGTACAACAGACTCTAAGTCTTTTGGACCTTTGCCTTTTAAGGTTTCAATCGCTTCAATGACTTCGATGCTGTTACCCACGCCAAACCCAAGTGGTTCATCCATATTGGTAAGAATAGCTTTGACGCTTCTACCAGCAAGTTTTCCAATTTGAACCATTAGTGTCGCAAGTTTCTTAGCTTCTTCAATATCGGTCATAAATGCGCCATTACCAACTTTTACATCTAGACAAATCGCATCAGCACCTGAAGCTAATTTCTTTGACATAATGGATGATGCAATTAGCGGAATTGAAGGTACAGTTGCTGTAACATCACGTAGTGCATACATTTTTTTGTCGGCTGGGGTAATGTTTTTGGATTGTCCAATAACAGCAATACCAATTCTATTTACTTGGTCTTTAAACGCTTGTTCTTCTAAGACGATATTATAGCCTGGAATTGCTTCAAGTTTATCCAATGTCCCACCTGTATGACCTAAACCACGGCCACTCATTTTAGCAAACTTCGCTCCACATGCAGCAACCAATGGCCCTAATACTAGTGTGACTTTGTCACCAACACCACCTGTTGAGTGCTTATCCACTTTGATTCCCCTGATGTCTGTAAGGTCAAAAGTATCCCCACTGTCCATCATGCATAGTGCTAAATCTGTTGATTCTTGGTCTGTCATTCCATTGAAATACACAGCCATTAAAAAAGCGCTCATTTGATAGTCAGGAATACGTCCATCAGTATACCCTTTTACAATGAACTCAATTTCTTCTTTTGATAACACGTGGTTATCTCTTTTTTTTGCAATTAAATCTAACATTCTCATCGTATTACACCTCGGGTATTATTATAACATATTCAGTTTGATTTTTGCTATTATGATAATATGATCCTTAAACCATGTTATAATACAAAAAGGAGTTGAAACTATGAAATTATATGCAATTAGACACGGTGAAACCGACTACAATAAAATAAGACTTGTTCAAGGGCTTATGAATAATCCCTTAAATGAAACAGGAAAAAATCAAGCATTAATGGTTGGCTCATATCTCAATCGAAACCATTATCATTTTGATCACTTATACTCAACATCACTTTCAAGAGCTTATGATACAGCAAATATTATCAAAACTTCTTTAAATCATCCAAACAATGTTCTGATACACGACGGGTTCATCGAGCGCGATTTTGGACCTTTTGAAGGCAAAAAAGTGGATGAAACGATCAAAATCATTTCTGTAGATGGCTTCTCGCATGACGGTTATGAAGACAATGATGCCATGTTAAAAAGAATCGAGGATGCGCTTAATAATCTGTATCAAACCCATAAAGATAATAGCATCTGCTTGGTCTGCCATTCTCACACCATTAAAGCTTTACTAGTTCTTTCAGACCCGACCCAATACCATTTTTTAACCTATTTAAACAATGCAAGCATGTGTGTATTTGATTACGATGGGATAACACTAAAAGTTGATTATTACAATATCGAAATGCTTGGAGCAAATGAAAAATAAGACCACTGGGTCTTATTTTTTTTGGTATAAAAATGATTTGTATCCGCCTTCGATGTTTACAGCATCAAAGCCATGTTGTTTCAAAATACGTTCTGCCAAATACCCTCTTGTTCCTAATTGACAGTAAACATATATTTTTTGATTCCTTGGAAGTTCATTTAGACGATTTCTCAGTTCTGATAAAGGAATATGTTTTGATTCCTTAATCATATTGTCAAATGAAGGAGTCAGTTCCTTATGTTCCCTTATGTCCAAAATATAGGTTCTTTCATCAAATATCTCAACAAATTGCTTAACATTAATACTGGTTGATATGCCTTTAATCTTATTTTCTGCGACATAACCAACCATATTGATTGGATCTTTTGCAGATGAAAATGGTGGAGCATATGCAAAATCAATATTCTTAAGATCTGTAACTTTCGTTTTTGAATAAATTGCCATTGAAAGGACATCTATTCTTTTGTCTACTCCATCAGATCCAATCGCTTGTGCACCATATATTTCTTCGGTATTTGGATTATAAAGGACTTTTAATGAAACAGGTGAATACCCAGGATAATAACTTGCGTGAGAGTTAGGATGAATGTATATACTATCAAATTCGTATCCCAATCTCTTTAAGTGTTTCTCGGATAAACCTGTTGATCCAACAACTTGATTAAAGACTTTTGCGACGCTAGTCGCGAGTGTACCTGTATAGATATCTTCAACCCCACATATGTTATTCGCTGCAATTCTGCCTTGTCTATTCGCTGGACCAGCTAAAGCAGCCATCATGGATTCGTTAGATACACTATGCATTACTTCGACAACATCTCCGATTGCATAAATATCGGGATTGGACGTTTTCATATGGTTATCGACTTTAATGGCGCCTTTATCTGTTAAATCGAGGTTTGCAGATTTTGCTAATCCATTATCAGGTCTTACACCAATGGCAAAAATGATTAAATCCGCTTTAACTACGGCCCCACTCTTTAAAACGATTTCATTTCCTTGTAGCTTAAACTCGCTAACCCCATCGTTTAATATTAACTGAACGCCCTGATCTGTGATTATTTGATGGATCATTTCTGACATCTCACTGTCAAACATCCCCATTACCTGAGGTGCCATTTCGATTAGTGTAACAGACATTCCTAAATGAACTAAGTTTTCCATCATTTCGATGCCTATAAAACCACCGCCTATTACTATCGCATTTCTTGGTTTTTCAGTTTTAATGAACTCAATGATGTTATCCATATCAGGAATGTTTCTCAAAGTGAACAGGTTCTTGGCCTCTTCTATGCCAGGAATCCTCGGTTTAACCGGCAAAGATCCTGTGGAAATAACGATTTTATCATAGGCCTCTTTGTATGTTTCATTTGTGATTAAGTTTTTTACGGTTACGTTCTTCGCTTCTGGATCAATTTCTGTAACCTCAGAAAATACCCTGATGTCAATATTGAATTTACTTCTCATATTATCGACCGATTCAACTATTAAGGAATCTCTGTCTTCGATAATACCACCAATATGATAGGGTAGCCCACAATTGGCGAACGATATAAACTCTCCTTTTTCAAATAAAATGATTTCAGAAAACTCATCGAGTCTTCGAAGTCGTGCTGCTGTAGTAGCGCCGCCTGCGACACCACCAATGATTAGTATTTTTTTGTTCATAAAGAAGGCCTCCAAAAAGAATATACCTTTTTTATAATACTATGTCAAAAAGAAGGCAATCTACCAATTTATGATTATCTCTTCCATTAATAACTGTAATCGGTTTCAACTTTCATCAATTACAGTAATCCTAGTTTTCATCATTTAAAATCGCTTACATTTGTGATAAAATGGGCTAAATGAGCAATGGAGCGTAGTCATGATCGATAAAAACAAATTAGAATTTATTAGAGATCGATATGGGATCGATTTTTTCGAAGACATGATGTTCAGTGACCCGAGTAGAGTCTCTTTTTTTGTTGACCTACAACAACGTCCTTTGATGTTTCATGTCGTTATCGGAGATATCACTTTGATAGGTCTAAATAAGCAAGATAGTTATAATGAACAGGAAGTGCTCAATCAAATTGAGCCAGACAACCTTTTAGCCGAAGTTGAGGGTAAAAACAACTTCATTGAGATGATTAAGTTCAAATTTAATACATTTATAGATGAATTGTTTTTATACATACCAATAAAATCTAAAGATGGCCAAATCTGGCTTAATACTACTTTGAAGAAATACCATCTAGATGATAAAGCCTATGTTATTGCTAACGTAATACGTGTTTATCGAGAAACACCGCCAGAAATCGTATATTATCAAAAGACTTATCAGGATCCGATGACCAAACTATTTACCCGTGAAACCCTTAAAATGCACATGGATAACTTGACCAATATTGGGAACTCTTACATTATGTACCTAGATATTGATGGTTTTAAACAAATCAATGATCAACTGGGTCACCAAGTAGGCGATCAATTTTTAATCGATATCGCAAACCATTTTATTAGTAAATGGGAACATAACGTTCTTTATTATCGCTTGGGTGGAGATGAGTTTTTCCTATATTGTTACGACCATAGCGAAGATGAAATACTATCAAGAGCCAAACAACTTATCCATGATATTGAGAACTTAAACGATATAGCAAAAACTCTAACTATCAGCGTCTCAATTGGTATCGTCAAGATTACTCAAAATACACATGGCTATCATCGACTACTAAACATCGGGGATCAAACGATGTACTTGTCTAAGAATCGTGGTAAAGGCCAAATCACTCTTCATAAAGAATAAAAAAAGGAGATAATCTCCTTTTTATTTACCATTTTTCACGGTTTGATTAATAAGTTCAGCTACTTTTTCTCCAACTTCAACTGTTGATAATCCCTCATAATCCTCTTTCGTAATTGGGTCATGAATGATGACTTTTATTTTTGTGGATCTAAAAGGTGCGCGATGTTTTACTTCAGTTGCCCCAATCATAGTGACAGGAACAATAGGAGCTTCTGCTTTTGTAGCTAATTTATAGGCTCCGGCTTTAATAGAGACCATTTTCTCATCATCGCGGTCTTTGATACCACCTTCAGGGAAAATACCCATAATCATGCCTTGTTTGATTTGCTCAATTCCTTTTAGAATTGCTTTAGCAGCTTCACGATTATTTTCTCTATCTATTTGAATACAACCAAATAGAGGCATCCAACTTCTAACAATAGGCAATTTATATATGCCTTTTTTGGCAGCCATGCCTGTTGGTCTATTCACAATCTGATATAAAATGAATGGGTCTGCATATGACTTATGATTGGCATAAATCACATAACCACCTTTTTTTGGAAGTTTGTTTTTTCCTGTGATTTTTATATTCAGTCTAAGTACAAATATCGAAATAAATCTGGCAATACTTCTAATGAAATAGTGTTTGAACTTGTTATCTACCTTCATCATTTTTCCGATAGGAATCATGATGACTAGCAACAATACCATTGAAATCCATGCCACAATATACCCTATAATAAGCCAAAGTGGGATAAACCACAATGACAAACCTGTAAAACCGGATAGTATTCCAGCTAGACCAAACCAAATTATGATGAAAATTAATGAAATCATTTTATTACCTTCTCATAGAGTGTAAACCTTAGTGGTTCATCCACTGTTTCCTTAACTAATTGAAACGATTCTAAATCAAACTTTGGAAAATAGACATTCCCCTCATGACTTTTGTCAATAAATGTAATATAAAGTCTATCTGCATAAGGTAAAGCTAATTTATAAATGGTTCTTCCACCAATCACAAATAGTTCGCCATCCTTATACTCTTTTAAAAAAGCATCAATGTCTTTTACTACTTGAGCACCTTCAAAATCGCGGTCAGTAAGCGTAGCTACAAACACATTTTTATAAGGAAATGGTTTTGTTTTATAGTAGGATTTCAATGAATCATAAGTCATATCACCCATTAGTACAGTTTGATTCATGGTCATGCGCTTGAAGTACTCTAAATCCTTTTTATAGTGCCATGGAAGTAAATTGTCTTTACCAATTAACCAGTCTTTATCCATAGCCCAAATTAAACTAATCATACTGCAACCACACCTTTGATTGCAGGATATGGATTATAATCCTCGAGTTTAAAATCTTCATATTTGAAATCAAAAATGCTCTTAACTTGAGAATTAATAATCATTTTTGGAAGTTGTCTAGGCGTTCTAGATAACTGTGTTTCGATTTGGTCGAAGTGATTGCTATAAATGTGAGCATCCCCAATTGTATGAACAAACGTTTTTGGTCTTAAGTTTGTCACCTGAGCGACCATCATGAGTAAAAGACTATAGGAGGCAATATTGAATGGCACTCCTAAAAACACATCTCCACTTCTTTGATATAGTTGTAGTGATAACTCATCGTTATTCACGTAAAACTGTAAAAATGCATGACAGGGCGGCAATGCCATCTTGTCTAAATCAGCAGGATTCCATGCAGATAGGATTATTCTTCTGGAGTCTGGATTGTTCTTGATTTGATCAATCACAGTTTGAAGCTGATCCACGCCATTAAAATTGCGCCACTGTGCACCATAGACTGGGCCTAAATTTCCGTGAACACGTGCAAATTCTGGGTTTGATTTTATTTTATCTACAAACTCTTCTAATGATTCGTTTTGATAGTCTTTATGCTTTTTATAGGCTTCATATGGCCATTCATTCCATATTTTAACACCCTTATCCACTAAGTATTTTATGTTGGTATCACCACTAATAAACCAAAGTAGTTCATGAATGATTGCCTTCATAAATACCTTTTTTGTAGTTAACAAAGGAAAACCTTCTTCAAGGTCAAAACGCATTTGATATCCGAAAACACTTTTCGTGCCGGTATTAGTTCTGTCTGTCTTTAAAGATCCTTGCGTAAGAATATGCCTACAAAGGTCTAGATACTGTCTCATTACTTAGCTAATTGATACAAGGCATCTGCATAAATAGCAATGCTCATGAAGAAGTCATCCAAGATGATATATTCGTCTTTTTGATGAATATAACTTGGTTTCCCAGGAAAGTGTGGACCAAAAGCGACAGAGTTTTTCATAGCACGAGCAAATGTTCCACCACCAGTAGTTTGTGGCTTAGCATCAACATCTTTTGAATACTTAATATACACATTCATAAGTTTTTCAATCATTTCTGATTTTGGATCTACATAAAGGAGTTTTTGATGCTTTCCTAATTCTACAGATAATCCTAGAGATTCGAATGCTAGTTTTATTTTACGAACGAATTCATCACTATCTACACCATTAGGATATCTTGGATTAAGAATAATCTCAAAAGCTTCTTTTTCTAAAATGAATACCCCTGCATTTAGTGTAACTGGACCCATTTCTTCGTCATGGTAATCAATGCCAATCTTTACACCCTTTGGATCATCGAGTAAATAAGTATTGATCGCATCTACGAATGCATTGGTAATTCCCACTTCATTGAAGAAATGAACCATTAAGTAAGCAGCATTGACACCTTCTTCAGGTGTAGATCCGTGTGCGCTTTTACCATCAATCGAAAGCTTTAATAGATTGTTATCAACCGAAGCATTTCCTTGATAGTTGTTTTTGGCTAAAAAGTTTTCAAAGTGTGACTTAAGTGATATATCAGTTACTACAGCAACCGCATTATCTGGAACCATGTTATCTCTAAGGCCAGCGTTAAATGACACTAATTGTGTTTTTTTGACATTACCTCTTACTGTTACTTTTAGGATTCCTTTTTCACCATAAGTAAGTGGAAACTCAGAGTCTGGAATGAAACCGGCAACTGGTTGTTCAGGAAACTGTGTAAAATAGTGTTTAACACATCTCCATTGAGTCTCTTCATCTGTTCCCAATACAAGTTTGATTCTCTTAGATAGTGGTACATTTAAGTCTTTAAGAATCTTCATTGCGTAATAAGCTGCAAGTGTAGGTCCTTTGTCGTCTTCAGTGCCACGACCATACATTTTGCCATCATGAATGACCGCTCCATATGGAGGGAAAGACCATCCTGATCCAGCTGGAACAACGTCAAGGTGTCCAACCATACCTACGTATTCATCTTGTGTCCCATATTCGATATGTCCCGCATAATGGTCCGCATTGAGTGTTTGGAATCCATCACGTTTTCCCAGATTGAGCATATAAGTTAATGCTTCATCAATACCTTCACCAAACGGTGCTTCGGTACGTTTTGGGTCAAATGTTGTTAATTCTGAATTAATTTGAATTAAACCTTTCAAGTCATCGAGTATTTCTTGTTTTCTAATTTCTACTTCTTTTGTAAAATCTATATTCATTTTAATCAACTCCTTTTTTTATTATACCAATTAATGTAACTTTAAACAACATTTCTGTGTCTTTAAAACCAATGAAAAAGACGCCTTAAGCGTCTTCTTCCGGACATGATGGAGCATTTTTGAATGTGCTTGATAAGTGAATGACTCTTTCACCCACAAGTTCAAGAAATGATACGGTTTTTTCATTAGAGAGTTCAACTTTTTTTGTCTGCAATCTGCCGCGAATTGCAATCATTGATCCTTTTTTACAATAATTCTCAATGATTTCAGCTGAACCCTGCCATAAACTACATGAAATGAAGTCTGTTTCATATAAGCCTTCCATATTCTTAAATGCTCTTTGAACTGCAATTTGAATATCGGAAACCTTCTTTCCTTCATCGATTGTTTTTACGACAGGATCATGAGTTAATCTCCCAATTAGTGTGACTTGATTTAGCATGTTAACCTCCTTCACTGAGATTATACACTTCAAAGTCTTAATAACAAAAACGCAATAATGAACTACTAATGATAAATATTTAACTTTTTTTAGATAAAAAGCACACTTTAACGTGTGCTTTTAGTATTTTGGATAACTTTATTACTTCTTTTATTCAAAACAGCTCAAATTAGGCTTTTGAAGGTCTAATATAAAGTGATGAAATGCAGTTTTTCTTGATAAGTGAGGTTACCTCTCTTAAATCTTCTATTGTAATGGATTCAATTAAACTAGGCACATCAAAAATAGATATTCCATGAGAATGGTATTTAGTGAAACTCATGGAAATAGACTCTAAACTGTTTAAACTCATGATGAACTGTCCCTTCATCCCTTTTTTGAGTCTTTGGAAAGTTTCTTCATCGAGTTTTTTACGTTTAAGTGAGAGTACCATTTTGATAAGTCTTTCTTCTAATGCTTCAGGTTCTGCCGTATCACTTGTAAACGCAATCGAAAGCATATCAGTCTCTTGAATGGTTGAGTACTCAAAGGATTCATTAACAAGGCCTTCTTTTAAAAGGTCATTGTAGTATTTTGATGAACTAGAAAAATACATGTCTAGCAAAATCGATAATGCAAAATCTTGTTTAAGTGCTTCAAGCCCACTCTTTGGTGTAAGTTTAAAGCCCAAACCAACTTTCGGCATGGTTACAGACATCAATACTTCTGAGTGTCTTGTGACGATCTTCTTTGGTTCTTTAGGCATAAAACGTTTGATTGGATCTTGTTTTTGATACCCTTTTTTTGCTTGATTATCGCGAATTAACGACATCATTTCCTCTGCGTTGATGTTACCCACCAATAAAAGTACCATATTCGATGGATGATAGAATGCATTATAAGCTTGATAGAGCTTTTTAGCTGTGATTTTCTTAATCGAAAGCGTAGTTCCACCAATTTCCGTATTAACCGGATGCTTTTGATACATATTTTGTAGTAACCCATAGAATAAGCGTTGACTTGGATAATCTTGATACATACGTAACTCTTCATCAATGATGCCTTGTTCTTTTTTAACACTTGAAGGTGTGAAGTAAGGCGTTTGAACGTAATGAAGCAAGTACTCTAGTGCCTCTTTAGTATTGTTTGTACCAGAGAACAAGTAACTTGTACGGTCAAATGAAGTATATGCATTGGCATTAACGCCCAGTTTGGACAATGTTTCAAAGGCATCCGTTTTATCAGGCATTGAGAACATTTTATGTTCCAAGAAATGTGCAATTCCAGCAGGTTGGTTTACCTTACGGTTTGACACAGGATCAATGAAACTTTGATCGAATGATCCATAATTAGTCGTGAATGTAGCGAATACTTTGTGATATTCCTGTTTAGGAATCATATAAACGTTTAGTCCATTATCTAAAACTTCATGAAAAATGGTTTCGTTAAAATTTTGATAGTTAGTTTTTTCCATATTATCTCTCCACATCCAAAAGATAAACGGTATCTTTTCTAAGTAGTTTGGCAACTTCTAATATTTGTTCAGGCGTTACAGCATTAATTTTGGCAATTCTATCCTCCAATGAGGTTTTCTTGTTAAGTAATGTTTGAACGTATAGTACGTTTTGACGAGCGCCTTGAGAATCTTCGGATTCTTTTAGATCATTAATCATCGCTTGTTTCGATAAATTAAGCTCTTTTTCACAAATTAACTTAGTGGTTAGCTTGTTGACTTCTTCATCAATGACTTGTCTCGCTAATTCCAGTCTCTTAGCATCCACCCCAGAGTAGATGAACATAATGCCTTTATATGCATCATAAACACTTGAGATATAGTAACATAAACTATGTTTCTCACGAACATTCAAAAATAGTCTTGAATGGACATATCCTCCAAGAGCTGCGTTAAACAATACTGCTGCCGTGTGAAGTTGTTCGCCTTGTCTAACAGGTAGACGGTAGCCGATATTTAACTTAGTTTGACTTATTTTGTCATGTTCTATTACTTCGGTTACTTCTTCAAAAGACTTCGTTTCATAATCTAGAAAATCCACTTGTGTAAATGAAGCATTCGGGAAGTATGTCTCAGTTATCGTTTGATATTCAGGTTTTATATCCCCAGATAGGATGATTTGAAGTTCGTCGTTTTTGAGAAACTCTTTATACATTTTTTTGAAACTATTGAATGTTAAGCCTTCAATGTCTTCTTTAGTACCACTTGCTCTATAACCGTAGAGTTCGTCTTTACACATTATTTCAAATAAACGTGTCAAAGCATAACGTGTTTTATCGTTTTCTTTAGCAATTACTTCTTCTAATAATAGTCTTTTTTCTAATTCGAAGTCAGTCTCATTAAAGGACTTGTGTCCATAGACATATTCTTTTAAGAACTCTAATCCCTCTTCAAATAGTTGTGGTTCTGTTAGTGAAGGATTGGCTATTTTCAACTGAACATGAATCACAGAAAGTGTTCCAAGTTTCCCTGTATTGGATGTCAAACTTGCACCATACATTGATTCAAGTTTTTCATTAAATGCCATTCTATTCTTATATTTATCAGTTTTCGCACGTAGTACACTAGGTAATAATGTTCTAAAGGCAAAGGAATCTTTAGATGCCTTTGCCTTGAACTTTAATGTTATTAAAACGGTTTTGAATTTTTTGGTTTGGTCGACTAAAATCATTACTTAGATTTTCTAGCAACTTCCAAAGCAATTTCCATCATGCGTGTGAAAGATTTTTGTCTTTCTTCAGCTGTAGTTGCTTCGTGTGTTACTAAGGAGTCTGAAACCGTTAATAAACATGTCGCTTTCTTACCTAATGCTTTTGCGTTTGCAAATAGTGCAAATGATTCCATTTCCACAGCAATGCAACCTTGTTTATTAAAACGTTCTTCGTGCACAGAACCTTTTAAGTTGTAAAATACGTCTGATGAATGAATGCGGCCAACATGTAGAGGAATTTCTAACTTTTCAGCAGCTTTTTTCGCTCTTGTGTTAAGTCTACGGTCAGCTTTTAATGTTTTAGAACTTGTTAAACCCATTGTTTTAGCATAACTTGATTCTGAATATGCATCGTCTACTAAGATGACATCATATAAATTTAAATCAGCTGTGTATGCACCACATGAGCCCACTCTAATGATGTTTTCAACTCCATAGAAGTTGAATAATTCATATGAGTAGATGCCAATTGAAGGCATCCCCATGCCTGAGCCCATAACAGTTACTGGAACCCCTTTGTATTTACCGGTAAATCCTAACATATTTCTAACATCGTTGATTTGAACAACATCTGTTAAGAATGTTTCAGCAATCATTTTTGCTCTTAGTGGATCTCCAGGCATTAAAACAGTTTTTGCAACTAAGTTTTTGTCCTTTATATTAATATGAGGTGTTGGAATCATTTGATTTATCTCCTTTATTTTCCATTATTTTAATTCCGGATGATGCCCCAATTCTGGTTGCTCCAGCGTTAATCATCGTCATCGCATCTTCATAGTTTCTTACGCCACCTGAAGCTTTAACTCCGAAGTTTGGTCCAACCGTTTGACGCATTAAACGAATGTCTTCTTCTGTTGCGCCGCCGGTTGAAAAACCAGTGGAAGTCTTAACGAAATCAGCTTTCGCTTCAACGGTTAATTCGCATGCCTTAACAATTTCTTCTTTGGTTAGTAAGCATGTTTCTAAAATCACTTTGACTAATTTACCATCTGCAGCTTTTACAACAGCTTTGATGTCTTCAAGTACTAAGTCGTACTTTTTATCTTTTAAATTGCCTACAGAAATAACCATGTCGATTTCATCAGCACCATCTGATACTGCTTGTTTTGTTTCAAATGCTTTAGCTGCCGTCGAATGAGCTCCACTTGGGAAGCCTACTACTGTGCATACTAATACACTTGAACCTTTTAATGCTTCTTTTGCAGTTTTTACATAATTTGGATTGACACAAACGCTCATGAAATCATAAGCTTTTGCTTCTTCACAAAGTTTGATAATGTCTTTTTCTAAAACTGCAGGACCTAATTTAGTATGGTCGATATACTTGTTTAGTAACATATTATTCCCCCTATTTCTTTTTCTTAGTTAAATAATAAATATGTACAATTACTAATCCAACATTCATTACAGTGACAGAAACTGATTTTAACATGATTCCGTAAGCAATAAAAATGATTGCACCAACGATGTTTACTAAACGGATTTTACGTTCGCCTTTCATTAGAAAAGAAATTAATACTAATGCGCTCGCTGTAATCCCGATTAACTCAATAACAACTGGATCCATTTGATACCTCCTTCTTGATATTAAAAAGGGTCATTGACCCTAAATGTCCATTACTTGATCTAGCTCAATGTGTACCAATGACCCATTAACTGGTGTAAACTTGGTTTTTTTGAGCACTTTCATTATTTTCTTTAATGATTTATGTTCGACAACTTTTGTGTTTTGGAGGAAACCAGGAACACTGGTTGTCATTTTTTCAATTTTTGCCATAACCTCGTCAAATGGTAAGATTCGGTTATCTAACCCTTGTCGATAATAAATATAGTCGATATGAGGAGGGAATAGAGTAAGCGTGTTTTCGCGCCATTCCATTGTGAAATGAACTTTATCTTGCTCATCTATAACGACAAAGTAATTTGGAACGTAAACATCTAACTCTTTATAATAACGATGAAGATCATATTGTTCATCAACGTATTTTAAGCAATCATTTAATTTGTGGTCTGGGTAATAGTAAATATTCGACAATTGATACCCGTATTTTTCTCGATACTTCTTTCTGTCAATATCAAAAACTTTTTCAACCACTTCATATTTAAACCTTAACACATCTTCAAACAAATTGTGGTAGATTGAAAAACTAAACTCTTTGCACATTTTGTCTACAATCTCAAACACTTTCTTTGCGCTATATAAAGGGGTCATTAAAGGCATTTCCAACCTAAAATTAACGTCTAAATATTGAGGATCCAACTTATAGATATCAGTTACAGTTGATTTTCTTGAGATCACAAAGTCTGCTTTGGTTCTTAAAACTGGATGACGGTACTCAATTCGAACTTCATTTGAAGTTTCGGAGACATCAGCCATCTTCGCTTCTGATATTTCATCAAAAAATGATAAAAGACGTTCATAATCGAACAAGCGACTTTTCTCTTTAAAAAAATGCAGCTGAAACATGCTCATAAAGCCACCACCTTACTTAATTATATTATCATAAATCAGGGTTTGATTCAATTGCTTTTGATTCTCTAAATTTTGAAGTATATCCTCATGTGTTCTGTTTTCGAATAAAGGTGTAATGGAGACATAACCACTACGATAAGCCATCACATCAGAATTTGGATGTTCTTCCCTTGAAAGCAAGTCATAGACTGTCTCATAAGCATTTTCGCCGACTTTTTTGAAAACTGCACCATGGTGGTGTAATCCTTGAACGGTCCATTTGACGCCAATAAAGTTATCAAATTTCGAACTTGGATAGTTAATGTTCAATATATAGTCTAAACTTAGGGCTTGATTATCTAGTAGATATTTCACAAGTTTATAGATGCTTTTTTCAGCCATATGTAGGCTGTTTTTTGGCCCACTTACTGCAATCGCTGGAATACCTAGAATTAAAGCTTCTGTAGCTGCAGCAACCGTACCTGAATAAAGAACGTCAGAGCCAATATTCATTCCGGAATTCACTCCAGACACACACAAATCAAATTTCACATCCAAAAGACCTACCGCAATACGTGTGCAGTCAGCAGGTTTGCCTAAGACGGATAATGCCTTTTTTGCGCCATATAAATGTCCGTAATCCTTCACGATAAGCGGTTCATTGATCGTAATTCCGTGACCTTGCCCACTTTGGTGTGTTTCAGGTGCTACTACATAAATATCGCCAAGAGGTGCCAGCTTTTCAGCTAGCACCTTTATACCTGGCTCTAATATGCCATCATCATTAACGAGTAAAATGTTCATTGTAATCTTCCTCTAGTACTGACGCACATCTTTCACATACATGGTGTTTGTTAACGGACTTAACAATATTCCAGCATCTTTCACATTTTTCGCCTTCTGCTACGGTTGTTGTTACGCTAAGTTCATCTGATACTTCAAACTTGATGGATGAAACCATTAACACTTGAGTAAATGAGATATTCAAGGATTCAATAGCCTTCAAATCTGATTCAGTTAGGCGAACTACAACATCAGCCTCAAGTGACTTACCAATAGTCTTATCTTTACGCATTAATTCTAATTGGAGTAAGATTGCTTCACGGACTGTCATAAAGACATCGAATGCTTCATCTAGTTCGTGGTCTTTATAGAGAATTTCCTCAGGCATACGTTCAAGATAGATATCATCAAGTCTTTCAGTCTCTAATGACCAATAAGCCTCACTGGTTGTGTGTGGAATGATTGGGTTTAGTAATTTTAGAAGGGTCATAAGTTGATCGTAAAGTACAGTTTGTACAGAACGTCTAAGAACGCCATTCTTTGTTTCAACATATAAAATGTCTTTAGTATAATCCAAATAGAAAGCCGATAAGTCATTAATCATATAGTTTGTGACACTACGGTATACCGTGTCAAACTTGTATGAATCGTATGAATCAATCACTGTTTTTCTTAAACTTTCTAATTTATGAAGCATTACTTTATCTAAAGAACCTAACTTATCGTAAGCTACTCTATCTGTTTTAGGATTAAAATCAAATAGGTTTGATAATAAGAATTTGAGTGTGTTTCTGATCTTTCTATAAGATTCAGAAACTTGTTTCATTAAATTATCTCCGATTCTAACGTCGCTTGAGTATTCAACACTTGATACCCATAATCGTAAGATATCCGCACCCATTTCATTTGTAATCTTCAGTGGGTCTGTCGTATTTCCAAGAGACTTACTCATTGCACGACCATCTTTATCCAAGACGAACCCGTGTGAAACTACCGCTTTATATGGTGCTTTTCCATAGATTGCAACACCAGTGATTAAGGATGAGTTAAACCATCCACGGTATTGGTCAGAACCTTCTAAGTATAAATCAGCCGGATAAGATAATCCACGTCTTTGAAGCAGTTTGTGGCTAGAACCTGAATCAAACCAAACGTCCATAATGTCTGTTTCTTTCTTGAAGATGCCATTTGGACTACCTGGATACGTGAATCCTTCTGGAAGTAATTCCGTAGCATCTTTATCCAACCAAGCATTTGTGCCTTCTTTTTCAACAATCGATGCAACATGTAAAATGACTTCTTTATCTAAAATTGGATCACCGTTTTCAGCATAGAACACTGGAATTGGTACGCCCCAAGCACGTTGTCTAGAGATACACCAGTCATTACGATCTTTAATCATATTATGAATACGAAGTTCGCCCCATTTTTGGACCCAATTCGTTTCTTTAATTTCTGATAATAGCGCTGTTTTTAATTGGTCAATAGAAGCAAACCATTGTGGGGTTGCTCTAAAAATGATTGGTTTTTTGGTACGCCAATCGTGTGGATAGCTGTGTTTAAAGTAATTAACATGAAGCATGTGTCCACTTGTTTTAAGTGTTTCAATGATGAGCGGATTGGCTTTCTCATAGTATAAGCCTTCGAATTCATTGGCTTCACTTGTGAAAAACCCTTTCTCATCCACTGGGACTAAAATGTCTAATCCATATTTCTTCCCAACATTATAGTCATCTTCGCCGTGTCCTGGCGCCGTATGGACTAAACCAGTACCGTCTGAATCAGTGACGTGTTCACCTAAAATTACTGGACACACTTTTCCGTTAAGTGGGTGTGTATATTGTACAAATTCTAACTCTGAACCTTTGACAGTTTCTGTGACCTCAAAGGATTCAAACCCTAAGACTTGAGTGACTTTCTCAAGAAGTGTTTTAGCGACGATGTATGAGTCATTATTGGCTTTAAAAACAACGTAATCTAATAGTGGGTTTGCTGAAATTGCAAGGTTAGCTGGCAGTGTCCATGGGGTAGTTGTCCAAATGATGAGTTTCTTGCCATTAAACTTTTCTGAAACAACTTCAAAGGCTACATAGATAGATGGACTTTCAACATCTTGGTATTCAATTTCAGCTTCTGCAAGCGCAGATTCCGAACTTGGTGACCAATATACTGGTTTTAAGCCTTTATAGATTAGCCCTTTATTTGCCATTTCAGCGAATACTCTCAGTTGATCTGCTTCAAATTCAGGGTTTAATGTAATGTAAGGGTTATCCCATTCGCCTAAAATCCCTAGACGTTTAAACTGAGTTTTTTGCATAGAGATTTGCTCTAGTGCATAGTCGTGACATAATCTTCTGAAGTCACTAACACTCATTTCCTTACGTTTAATTCCTTTTTTTGTTAGAGCTTGCTCGATAGGTAGACCATGAGTATCCCATCCTGGAATGTATGGCGCATAAAAACCTTGCATTGTCTTAAATCTCAGTACAAAGTCTTTTAATATTTTGTTAAGTGAGTGCCCGATATGAATAGCACCATTTGCATATGGTGGCCCATCATGTAAAATGAATGGTTTTCCATCTTTGTTTTGTTCTAAAACTCGATTGTATACATTGAGTTCAGCCCATTTTTTTTGAAATTCAAGTTCTCTTACCCCTAAGTTTCCTCTCATCTCAAAGCTGGTTTTTGGTAACAACAGCGTGTCTTTAAGTTCCATAAGTATAACCTCCTAATAAATAAAAAACGCCCTTAGAAAATCTAAGGACGAATAATCGCGGTACCACCTTAGTTCTAGAAATAATCTAGCCCTCTTCGCTTTATAGCAGCGTTTGCATGTTACTCATTGGTGATATCCTGTAGTAGTTTGTTGCTTAGGCTTCCACCATCCCTAAGTCGCTTTATCTTGCCTACTACGGCATTGTCCAAATCATCGTAATAATTCACATTTTATTCGAGTCTTCTGTTTCTTAGATTGTCCTAATACTTCAATCAATCTAATCCGTCCAAATCCTCTAACTGATATTATATCATAAGGTTTACAAATAATGGTATGTTTTTGAATCAAAATGAAGTTGATTTTGACCCTATCTTGATTTACGAGTATCTTTACATCTTCTCGATTAATCAAAAACGCTTTAGCAATAATCGCATCCACTCTCAAACTATCTAAACTAAGGACGATTTCTTCTTTCTTTTCTTCTACAACCGGAATGTTATCGGCAAGTTCAAATAACACAGTGTCTCGCTTAATCTCAGTCAATTCCTTAACATATGGCACCATGACAGAAATGACTTCAACATAAATCTCATCTTCTGTGATTGTAATGTCTCCAAAGATATCTCTTTTCAAACCTAATGCCATTAGTGACCCTAATACATCACGGTGTGAAATGGATTTATCTCTAAATGAAGTCTTTAAAACCGAAATCTCAAAATCAGGGATTAGTTCATAATCTGAAACAAGCATTCTTCGATATTCAGAGGCTTCATTACTTTCATAAATGAAATAGCCTTTAAAAATAGAATGAACCCATTTTTGTTCTTGAGGATTCAAGAATCTATATAAAATGGGTTTATGATAACTGTTTGCTTGATTTTTAAGAATCGTTAGAAAATCATTCTTTGACATCGTCGATAAATTGTTTCAATGTGCCATCTTTAAAATCCTGTTCGCGTGCAAACAAGAATACTTTTTTGTTAATTTGGACAATTTGTCCTTCCAAAGTGAAAATAACCCCTGACAAGAATGCCATGATTTTATTCGCTGGATCTGGTGCTAAATCTTCAAAATTAAGCACAAGCGGGGATCCGTCTATTAAATCTCTAGCCAACATTGTTATATAAGCATCATCATCTGTTTCTAATGATTCAAATATAATACGATCATAACTGTTTGCTACAGACTCACCTTGATAAGTTGGAAGTTTTTGTTCTTTCTTCGATTTACTAAAAATAGCCATATGTCACCTCAAATGATGAATTTTCTACCTACTCTGATAAAATCACTACTAGACTCTAATGCTAGCATATAATCATCAGTCATTCCCATGGATAAATGGGCGAGATTGAATGACGTTTTTAAGGCTTTAAGTTCATCAAAGATTAATTTAGTCTGATCTAAATCATCTTGAACACCCATTGTCATCAATCCAACTACTTTAATTTTATCATACTCTTTTAATAAGTTTAAAAAATCCTTTAAATCTTCCTTAAAAATCCCAGTTTTGGAGGTTTCTCTTGAGAGATTTACTTCAATAAAGCAATTAAGTGGTGTTTCCCTATGTTTTTGAATCATTTCTGCTAATTTAATTCTATCTAATGAGTGTAGGTAATCGATATTGTTAATTATCTCTTTCACCTTATTGGTTTGAAGGTGACCTATAAAATGCCAAGTAATATTTAAGTCGTTTAACGCTCTTTGTTTACTTAGCAATGCTTGAGCATGATTCTCTCCAAAATGTGTAACCCCCGCGTTGTAAACCTCTTCAATCATTGGTGCATCTAAGTATTTCGAGGCACAAATCAAGGTTGCTTTTGGATAATTAGTGAGCTCTTTTAAGAGCGTTCGAGTGTTAATCGTTAGATTAGACATTGAACTTAAACAGCATGACATCGCCATCTTTTACAAGATACTCTTTGCCTTCCTGTCTAACCCTTCCGGCTTCCTTAGCACCAAGATAGGAGCCATATTTAACCAAATCATCATATGCTACGGTTTCGGCACGAATGAATCCACGTTCGAAATCGGTATGAATAATGCCTGCACATTGAGGCGCAGTCATGCCTTTTTTGAATGTCCAAGCTCTAGCTTCCATTGGACCTGCAGTGAAATACGTTTCTAATCCAAGTCGGTGATAAGTTGTTCTGATTAATTGATCTAATCCAGATTCTTCTAACCCTAGTTCTTCCATAAATAAAGAACGGTCTTCATCAGATAACTGTGCGAGTTCAGCTTCTATTTGTGCTGAGATTGCAACGACATCTGCATCTTCGGATAAACCTTTTTCTAATAGTTTTTGATACACTGGATTGGAATCTAGTGTTAGTATTTCAGTTTCTGAAACGTTTGCAATATAAACCATTGCCTTAGATGATAAGAAATTATACCCTTTGATGATTGACTCTTCTTCTTCAGAAAGACCCATCAATCGAATTGGCGTATTTTCTTCTAAAGCATCTTTGATTTTCACTAAAACCTCATACTCTGCTTTTTCATCTGAGTTTCCGCCAGTTTTGGCTTTTTTCTCAATTCTTGGAATACGTTTCACAACTGTGTCATAGTCTGCAATATTCAGCTCAAGTTGAATGATATCAATGTCTCTAAGTGGATCGACTGACCCTTCAACGTGAATGATATTTTCATCTTTAAACAGACGGACAACTTGGCAAATGGTATCGACTTCTCGGATGTGGCTTAAGAATTGGTTTCCTAACCCTTCACCTTTGGATGCACCTTTGACTAACCCAGCAATATCCGTAAATTCTACTGTAGTTGGGACAATTTTCCCTGATTTATACATTGAAGCCAAAACATCAAGACGTTTGTCTTTTAGGGTTACAACGCCCACGTTTGGATCTATGGTTGCGAACGGATAGTTCGCTGCTAATGCAGCACTTTTGGTGATTGCATTAAATAAAGTAGATTTTCCAACATTTGGTAGCCCTACTATTCCTGCTTTTAACATATTTTTAGTCCCTTCATTAAAAAAGGCTTAATAGCCTCTTTATTTTTTACTTTGAAGCCATGATGGCAATTTATTTGTTTTCTTCTCTTCGACTGGTTCACGGAAATCAGACTGTTTTTCGAAACCTGTTGGCGTGATTTTTACTTGTTCGTTAGTTGTTTTCTTGAAGATTTGAGTTGCAAAATCATCAATGGTTGATTCTTTTGCTTTAAGTTCATAACCTGTTGCAATGACTGTAACAATCATTTCATCTCTTAAGTCTTCGTTTAAGGTTGTACCATAAATAACATTAAGTTCAAAATCAGTTGCATTTCTGATTTCATCTAAAGCTTGTGATACTTCAAACAACGTAATGCTTGTTCCTGATGTAATATTTACAATGGCATCTGTTGCACCATCAATGGATACTTCAAGCAGTTTGGAGTGAATGGCTTTTCTTGCCGCTTCAATCGCTCTATTTTCACCTGATGCAATACCGATTCCCATCAACGCAGTCCCTTTATTTTCCATAACGGTTCTAACATCGGCAAAGTCAACGTTGATTAGCCCAGGAACAGCAATGATTTCTGCAATCCCTTGAACCCCTTGTCTTAAAACGTTGTCAGCCTCTCTAAATGCATCAAGCATTTGAGTATTTGGTTCGATAATCGATAATAAACGTTCATTTGGAATTACAATTAATGTGTCTACAAATTGTTTTAATTCTTCAAGTCCTGCAATCGCTGCATGTGTTCTAGCTGGGCCTTCAAAAGCAAATGGTTTTGTAACGATACCAATGGTTAAGCAACCCATTTCTTTGGCTAGTCTAGCGATAATTGGGGCTGCACCTGTTCCTGTGCCACCACCCATGCCGGCAGTAATAAAAACCATGTCAGCATTGCTTAATACTGCACGTATTTCATCCTCAGATTCTAGCGCTGCGCGTTTCCCAACTTCTGGTTTTGCGCCTGCACCAAGTCCTCGTGTTAAGTGTTTACCAATTTGAAGCCTTGTCTCTGCACGCGATACTCGTAACACTTGGGCATCGGTATTTACAGCTACAAAGTCTACACCTTTGACATCATTTTCAATCATTCTATTGACGGCATTACCGCCACCACCACCTACACCAATTACTTTGATGACCGGTTTTTGATTGAAGCTGTCGTTTTCTCCAAATACCATAATAACCCTCCTAAAAAATGATTGATACCTATTATCCATTTTACACTAAAACGGATTTAAATAAAAGGCATATAAAGTTAAAACTTGTTATCTTTATTTTGTATAACCGTATCGATTAAAAAATTCTTTTTTATAATCTAATAAACGGTCTTCTAAAATGGCTTGTCTAATTTCCTTCATGAGTTGCTTCAAGAATGCTAAGTTTTGATAAGTCATGATGCGCATTCCCAATATCTCTTCTGCCTTAAACAAATGTCTAATATAAGATTTTGAGTATTTGGAAATTGGCGTTTCTAAGTTTGGATCTAATGGTGAGAAGTCCAATTCGAATTTTTTATTTCTAATTTGAATTCTACCTTCTGTTGTAAAAGCAGTGCCATGTCTTGCATTACGGGTTGGTAGGACGCAGTCAAACATATCTACCCCACGAATAACGCCTTCTACGATATCATCAGGTGACCCAACACCCATTAAGTATCTTGGTTTATCTTTAGGTAGTATCGGGTTTACGTGATCAAGAATACGGTACATGTCTTCCTTAGATTCACCAACAGATAATCCCCCAATTGAATAGCCAGGGAAATCCATTTCTACAAGCTTTTCAGCACTATAAGTTCTTAAATCTTCGTATAATCCACCTTGAACAATCCCAAACAGCGCTTGATCAGACTTTAAAGCATCTTTGCCTCTTTTGGCCCATCTTAATGTACGCATCAGTGAGTCTTTCGTATACTGATAGGAGGCATCTGATGGTGGACATTCATCAAAGCTCATGATGATGTCAGCACCAAGTTTTTCTTGAATTTCTATCGCTTTTTCAGGAGATAGGAATAAAGATTCACCACTCTTATGGTGTCTAAAATAAACGCCCTCTTCTTTGATTTTTCTCATATCCGTTAGTGAGAACACTTGGAATCCACCACTATCCGTAAGGAGTGCTCCATCCCATTTCATGAAGCCTCTAATTCCACCGTGCGCAGCAACAATATCCTCGCCTGGTTGTAACCAAAGATGGTAAGTATTACCTAAAATAAGCCCATCGGAGACTTCTTTAATCTCTTCAGGCGTAAGTGTTTTAACGGTTGCTAAAGTACCGACTGGCATAAAAATCGGTGTTTCAAAAACCCCATGAGGTGTATGTAATTTACCATATCTTGCGCCAGATTGCTTGCAAGTATGGATAAGTTCAAAACGTATTGCCATAAAAAATACCTCTTTTCATTGAAATTATAACATAATGGTGTTATAGTTGTATTGGCTTATTTGCCCGCAGTACTAGTTACCTGCGAAAACAAAACAAGGAGAAAATACTATGTTTCATTTTACTTTAAAAGATTGGATAAAACAATCTACAATTGCCGCACTTTATGTGACTTTGGTTTTATCATTCATCCCAATTAGTTTTGGAGAGATTCAGTTTAGAGTCGCAGAGATTCTATTAATCTTCATATTTTTCGATAAGAAAATGATTGTCGGGATCACAGTCGGCACATTCGTGGCTAATTTATTTACACCAGCTAGCCCGATGTTACCCTATGATTTAACCCTTGGTGTGTTAGCAACATTCTTGTCACTTTCATCAATGATTTTGATTAAAAATAAGTATGTTTCTTTGTTAGCACCAAGTATCTTCAATGGACTACTTGTTGGATTATCACTTTACCTAGCTTTAGATACGCCACTCATTGTCGGAATACCTTCTGTATTTGCAGGTGAGCTTGTAGTAACCTACATTATTGGACTACCTCTATATAAAGTGCTTAACCACAATGCAGGATTTAGATCATTATTTGAAGAATAGACACCCATTCGGTGTCTTTTTATTTACGTGAACGATTTATTTTGTCCAGTACTTGTTTATGGGCAGTTGCAATCGCGACTTCTTTATAGTCTTTGAATGATAGTATTCCACTTGGTTTGATTACTTTCACGTAATAAACGTCCATCTCCCAAATCATATGAGTGAATACATGTCTGTAATGTCCTAATGGTTCATAATTATTGACAACATACCCATATTCCTCAAGGCTAGTAATCGCATAATGAATAGACTCAGCCTCGATTTGAGGCAATAAGAATAATCCATTTAAGAGTCTATTTTCTTGTTTTAATAGTATTAGATTACCATCTTCATCTTCTAAAACGAAAGTGATATACTGAAAGTTTTTCTTCGCATTTTTCTTATCCTTGACTGGAATCATGGACTGTTTTTGTGCCTTATAAGCCTTACAATCCTGATTAATGGGACATATATCACATAGCGGTTGGGATTTTCTGCATACAGTAGCCCCCAGTTCAATCATCGCTTGTGTATAATCGGCTGGTCTATCGTCGTCAATGAGTGGTAAGTTGATTTCCTCAAGTTTTTTTTTGACCTCATTTGAGTCGATTGAATCCTCGATTAACGCATACCGAGCCAATACTCTACTTACGTTGCCGTCAATTGCCGATGCTTTCTGGTCAAACGCAATAGATGCAATCGCACCAGCCGTATAAGGACCGATTCCTTTCAACTTCATTAATGAGGCTTTCGTATTAGGCATGATGCCATCATACTTTTCCATAATTACTCTAGCAGTAGCTTGCATATTTCGAACACGAGAATAATAGCCCAGCCCTTCCCATAGTTTTAACAAAAGAGCCTCATCCGCTTCTGCAAGGGCTCTTATATCTGATAACGTATTGATGAACCTTTCATAATAAGGCATAACCGTGACTGCTTGAGTTTGCTGCAGCATAATCTCTGATACCCATATTTTATAAGGATCTTTGGTATGTCTCCAAGGCAAATCTCTTTTAGACTCATCATACCAAGTTAAGAGTTTACTTGAAAAATGACTCATCTAAATCTAACTCCCTAATGCCACAATGTTCAATCATATCATTAATATGAGTGAAGGATGACATCACAATACCATGACATACGACAATCACTTTATCATATTTTAAATAGGGTTTAAGGGCAATTCTAGAGCGTTTTTGTACCTCTTCCATAGATTCCCAATTGTATTTGGTTTCATCGTTTCTAATACCGTTGTTACCAATAAACTCTGGATATGCTAATGAAACATCATCACGGTCTGAAAATGTTACATCTGGCATCCATTCATGCAAATCGGTCTCAACGGTTAAATTGATTTGTGTATTCTTTGAAACGATTGCAGCGGTTTGGAGTGCTCTTGTATAAGGTGAGCTTACTATAATGTCTGCACCTTCTAATCGCAGGTCTTTGGATACCTCATGAGCCTGTAAAACGCCACGATCAGTTAGTTTCCCTAAATCGTATCCTTGATTCTTAAAACCACGTGCTACTACTTCATCATATCGTGGTTCACCATGTCGAATGAATATAAATTTTGTCATTTTAACACCTCCTAAATAGTATACCATATTTATATGGTTTTATAGAATTGACGTAATTATGAGCATATTACGAAACCGAACAAATCACTCATGTTATAATCTTTTAGGAACGAGGTATTGTATATGAAAACAAATAATGATTTTAAAGATATTCTTCTTAACAGAAGATCTGTACGTAAGTACAAAACAGATGTAGTGATTACGGATGAAACCATTAAGACACTATTCGATGAGGCTTTAAGAGCACCATCCGCAAATAACCTTCAACCTTGGACATTCAAGGTAATCAAAACTCTAGAAGCTAAGGCAAAATATTCACATCTATTTCCATGGAATAGAAACCAATATGAAACATCTTCCTTCATGGTCGTAATCTTAGCCGATAAGAAATATGCTTCAAGAGCTGAAATGATTTACAATCAACAAGTTGAAAGAGGCACCATGGCTGCTGATGTCAGAGACCGTCATTTAAAAGCTTTCGAAGAAGCTCAAGTCAACGAACTCGATGTCATTAAAACAGCTTACTTAGACGCAGGATTTGTCGCAATGAACTTAATGTTAAATGCTAGAGCATTTGGCCTTGATACATGCCCAATTGGTGGTTTTGATAAAGCAAATGCACCAATAGCATTTAATCTTCCTGACCATGAAGCCGTTATGGCGTTGTCCTTTGGCGTTAAAGATGATGAAGGATACCCTTCATTACGTCTAGGATTTGATGCAGTTGGATCAATCGAATAATCAAAAAAGTCATCTCTAGCGAGTTGACTTTTTTTTCTATTAATCGTAAAACTCTACCCATGTATAAGGTTCAAATGCGATATCATGTTCATTTAGAAATGATTTAATCTCATTTAAGCCGGATACTTGATCAAAGTTTCTTGTGATATATTCAATCATCAAGGTATCCGAGTAGTTATGATGTTTAGTTAATGTAAAGAACAGTTTTTCTTTATTCACTTTATCTAATATGATGCTTTCCTCATACTTATTTCTACTAGATACATAGAGTGTTTTATCAATAGTGATCCCTAAGTCATAATAAGTAAAGATAAGCCTCTTTGAAGAATCCATATCGAGTGATAGGCAGTAACCATCTTTACGACAGAATTCCATTATGCTAAAGCTCCCATTGGATCCCATGGTTTTAATCGAACTGGGGACTGATTATAAGCAGCTAGTTCTGCTTTAGATAAATACTTCTTATGAACCACTGCTTGATAAGTATGCTCCATAAACCAAGTATGACTCATTAAATAATATCCCTTATTGCCTTTATCGCTACCCCAACTGTTTTCGATCTTCCATTTCGTTGGTTTGCCTTCTACTAAATTAACGCCTGTGATAACCATTGCATGGTTCATCGCACCTTGTAAGTAATCTAGTCTTTGAGCTTTAGTCATTTTTAGTGGCATTTGCAATATGGATTCAAAATCATAGGCTTGGTCATCCCAAATGCCTTTTTCGCGGTCACCATCTCTAGCGACGTCCGCACCAAACCAAACAATTTCTCTGTCTTTAAGTTGATTAATCGATAGTTCTACCAGTCTGTTCATCTCTAAGTTTAAGTGTTTGATTTCTTTTCCACCAACGACATTGCCCAGATAATCAATCGTATAACTCTTCATATAAGGTTTATCTTCAGTTGGCGCATGTATGACGGATACATAGTCTTCTAAATCAATCCCAATTTGATGATAAAACTCAACAGGTGTGACATTTTCTACACGCTCATAAACGTTGTCTTTGTTTACCGTTTCAAAAGTGAATGCTTTTGGAGGTAGTCCAAATGAGTCACATAAAAACGCATATAACTCTTTCAAAACGGATGCTTTAAGCTGTTCTTTAAGCTCATGTTTGCCAAACTTGACGCATTCACGTGCTTCTGCTGCATATTTTCTTAACTTAATATTGATGATTCGGTTCATTAAAGCGGTATTACTAGATTGATGTGTTTCAGGCATTGCTTCTTTAGGAACAACCCCATACTTCAGTACCAATGAAACAAACATATCCCATTGGCCACCATCTTGAATACCTTGTTGTAATAAATGCTTTAGCGTGCGATCATCCGCATCGACGGTTAGAAAATCTTCCACCGATTCTAAAAAATAATTAATCTTTTCGAATTTATCCCAAAATGCTTGATAGTTTTGAGAAAGTTCAAAGTCTTTAAGTTGATGTTTTTTTGCAATCAATTCTCTTAATACGTTCAATCCTGCAAATAACCAACAACGCCCAGAAGCTTTTTGGTTTGTAACAGGCAGTGTATCAATATCAATGGAGAATTTAAACTGGGTGTCTGCTTGTGCCTCATTAACATAGGCTACACTGTCCAAACTCGTTTTTGATAGAACCCTTCTTACAACTTTATGAATGTCATTTGCTTGATAGTCTTTTTCCAAAGACGCAATCTTGTTTATACTAACTGCTTTCATAAAAAATCCCCCCTATTATTGACTATTATACTCCTTTGAGCCTTTATGTAAATAAAAACCGTGAGATTCATCGTCTCACGGTTAGTTTTTAGTTATAGATATGTCCAACAAGTTCTGGGTAATCTACAAATGGATTACGGTTGCCTTGATAACCGTAAATAACATTATTTCTGTTTCTTTCAAAATCATCTACTGGGTCTTCAGCATGCCATAATAATAACGTAGCTAAGTCACCCATTTGATAAGTGTAAGGTGTAACAACACCAGTTAAGTTCACAAGTGATAAACGATCATATCTGATATCCATATAGAAAAGAATTCTTGCGATATCGCCTTTGATTTCTTGTCTATTTGGTGCATATGAATAAGGTGTTGTAGAAGGTCCAAACCACTTGTTACTTCTTGAGGTATTGATAGATTTATCAGAAGGTTTTAGGTTATGTAAATCAGAAGCTGAGTTGATCGTACTTCCAGCGTCTTCACCTAATAAGGATTGTGGCCATACGTGTTCTCTGTTCCATGTATTACCTGCATCCCATTGTGCTCTTCTTGATTGTCCTGTATAGAATTCTATTAGATTGCTACTGTTGTTTGGATCTCTATCAGAAACTTGAAGTGCATTTTTTGCATAGTCATAGTTCTTACCTTGCATTTGTTCTAACAAGTTATTTAAGAAAATAATTAAGTTAGCACCCGTTAATCCTTCCATACCATCATAGTAAGCTTCATGAGCGAAACTACGCCATTTAGCAGTAACAATTGTATCCTTTAGGATTGGATCCGAGAAATTAAACGGTTTATCCGCAATATACCAACCATCGAACTGTGACCCTTCTTTAGTTGGACTAGCAGGAATGCTTGCATAGCCTTTTGCAGGAACTGTTTGTGCACTAACTTGAGTACCACCTAATGTATCAAATACAACTTGATAAGAATCTAAATTGAATTCTCCATATAAATAAAGATTACTCGTAACTGGTTTTGAAAAATCATATGTGTCATTTCCATCTGTCCACTCTCTAAACACATAGTGTTCACGAGTTGGAGCAATTGGTTCTGTAAGCAGTGATCCATGTTCTACTTCAACTGGTGCGATTTGAGTACCCGCATTGATAAAAGTAACTGTGTATTTATTTATAATCCATTTACCATACACGTTATGATTGTCCGTAATTGCTATTCCGGTGTTGAACTCTTGATCACCTTCAAACCATCCTGCAAAAACATAACCTTCTTTAGTTATATTTTGAGGAAAATTTGCAACTTTTCCAGATTCAACTTTTAAAGTGATTGCTTCTTCACCATTCATTGGGTCAATCTTAACCGTGTATGTCTTACTAACACATGCCACCAATAATAATGCCATAACCAATGATAGGCTTAATAATACTAATTTTTTCATATTTTACTCCCTTATTATGTAAAAATGGCGATCCGAAAAGGACTCGAACCTTCAACCGTTACCTTAGGACGGTACTGCTCTATCCATTGAGCTACCGGACCACTAGTATCTATAATATCACGAAGTCTATATGAAATAAACCTTAAAAAACCTCTAAATAAGTGTTTTTCCTAACTTCCGGCACTTTCATAACGTTTTAGACCTTTTTTCCAAATAAAATAGGCAACAAATAACATTAAAGTACTTGCGATTGCCACATACAATGTTGGTAACCACATAGATTGATCAAACAATAAAGCCCTTATCGGGAAAAATATAACAACAGAGAAAGGCAGAATGAATGTTAATAGAAATTGAATAGAGCGGCTAAAGATATCAATTGGATACTTAGCAAAGTTTGAAAAATCATATATTAATGTCATGACTTCAATGCTACGTTTGGTCCAAAATGATAACGATCCAAATATCAATTTGATTGAAAAGAAAAACCACATTGCGAAAAATCCACATATGATTAAAGCGATGGCGCTTGATACTGTCCAGTTAATCGATAACTTAAGCCCAAATACGCTTAAGAAGATGATGCCAAGTATCAGTTCACCAAATCCCTCTAGTTGAATCATTTCTGCAACCAGTTGAAACAGTGGGTTTAGGGGTTTTATCAAATACTTGTCCAAAATCCCTCTTGTAATCCCCCCGTTGGCTAGTTGCCAAATTTGGTCTGAAAATATATGGTCTATTGCTTTTGGAATCAAATAATACCCATACAAAAACCCCATCATGTTTAAGTCCCATCCGTTTAGTGCTGGTATCGCAGAGATGGTTAAGTATAGTGTCGAAAATATTATGGTGTTTTCAAGTAAAAATCCAAATATGCCTATGAACGCATCAAATCTATACGCCAGTCTGGCCTTGATGCTTCTAGAGACATAGTAAGGATATAATTTCAAATATTTCATCATAGACTATCCTCCTACGCTAACCACACGTTTTTTAATCCCATTAAACGTCAATGTGCATAACATGTTTAATACAAGAACCCAAATAAGTTGAATGACAAAGGCTTTGAGCAACTCTGTGCCATTTAAGCTACCCATCAAAATCATAATTGGTTTTTCAACCATACTTTGAAATGGTAAAAAGTTCAATATGTTTTGAAGCCAAACAGGGAAAAATGAAGAAGGTAGTAAACTTCCCGAGAAAAATGACATCGTGATATTTTTTATTATCATTAGTCCGAAAAGTGCATTTGTGAATAACGCGACTTCACCAATTAAGAAATTGAGTGAGTCAGCAATCATAAATGACAAAATCGCACTGATGAAAAAGAATACGAAATCAAGTACGCCTGGTATTGGTGCGCCTATTGTGATTGTCAACAAGATGATAGAGGCAGTCATAAGCGGAATAAACATCAATATTAAAGAGGAAAGAAAGTTTCCAAACCCCTCTGCCAGCAAGCGGTATCGATAATTAATTGGCCTAATCAGACTAATTGCGATGTTTCCTTCGTAAATATCTTCACCAATTATCCAAAATGAAGCTGAGGCAAATACCAATGAGGTCGCAACCCTAGCGTATATAAGGTATGAGACCATTTGTTTGAAAGTCATACCATTAATAACGTCACCACTTGCGTTTTGATAGATTGCACTCCATAGAAAATAGAGTATTAACAAGGAAATAATATCTCCAAGTAACCACCCAAAAGCACTAAACTTATAGGCGAAACCACTTAAGATACCTGCCTTGCTAAAGGCCATGTATTTCTTAATATTTCTTGGTTTCATAGATATGTTTCACAATGCTTTCTAGAGAGTTCTCTGTGATATGAATGTCTGATACTGATGCATTTTCAAGTATGACGCTCAACACTTGATTAATGCTCAACTTCGAAATATCAAATGAGATATTATAGGTGTTATCGGTTTGAACCACTTCACACAAACCATCAAATTTATCCGTAATGCGGGATTGGTCAAAACCTTCTGAAGATGAGAAGGTAATATGTCTGATGTCGCCAAACTTCTTCTTAATCATGCTTAATGGCCCATCATAAAGAATAACGCCTTCATCCAATATAATGACTCTTTGACACAAGTCTGTGATGTCATCCATATTATGTGTGGTTAATACGATTGTTGTATTATAGCGTTTATGAATCTCTTTAATGGCTTTGATCATTCTGTCTTTAACAAGGACATCTAATCCAATCGTTGGTTCATCTAAGAATAAGATTTTTGGATTATGAATGAGGCTTGCTGCTAAATCCGCTCTCATTCTTTGACCAAGGGATAAGGTTCTAACTGGTTGGTTAAGAAACGGATCTAGTTCTAGTACATCTTTGATGAATTCAAATCTTTCTTTGTAATCAGACTCCTTGATGTCATAAATTTGCTTCAAAATCGTCAACGATTCTATTAACGGTAAATCCCACCATAGTTGTGTTCTTTGCCCAAAAACAACGCCTATTTTACCTAAGACGTTGCTTCTTTGCTTTGGATGGTATGGTAAATACCCATCCACATAGATTTCCCCTTTGGTTGGCGTTAGGATTCCACACATCATTTTAATGGTGGTAGACTTACCAGCACCATTCGCACCGATATACCCAACAATCTCACCTTCGTCTAAGCTAAAGGAGATGCCCTTTACTGCCTCAGTTACCGTGTATTTCATACTAAAAAGTGTCTTAAACATCCCCACGATTCCCGGTTTTCTAACAGGCTTCTTAAACTCTTTTCTTACATCCTTTAATTCAATAATTGCCATAGTTTTTTACCTCGATTTATTATACCTAAATTATAGCAATTGAATGGAAAAAGACCTATAGCGTAAACGTTTTCATAATTTCAGTTTTTTTATCGTCTCCATTGAAGACTTTGTTTTGGCTTTAGGCAAAAAAAAGAAACTCAATTGAGTTTCTGTTGAATGAATCATTAGAAGTTTAAATGCCCATTTAGGTCATTAGGCTTTTTTGACAAACGCACTCTTTAGGTTCATATTGCCAAAACCTGGAATACGGCAAGCAATATTATGATCGCCTTCTTGAATTTTAATGTTATCCACTTTCGTTCCTTGTTTGAGGTTATTAGAAGCCCCTGATACCTTTAAGTCTTTGATAATGATGACGCTATCTCCATCAAACAATTTGTTGTTATTGGAATCTAAAATAAAAACTTCCGGGTTCTTCTCCCATTGATATTGGCATGCAGAACACACGAGCATATCATTTTCTTCATACGTGTATTCAAATCCACAACTTGGACAGTTCACTATTAATCACCTTTCTTTTTTATTAATTACTAGGTTCCCTAGTCATGGTTAGAATTATAACATCAATACCATTAACAAGCAAAAATAGAAAAATTACTATAAAAAAATGCCACACCAACGTGTAGCATTAATTAATTTCAAAATGGCGATGCAGGAGAGATTCGAACTCCCGACCGACGGCTTAGAAGGCCGTTGCTCTATCCAACTGAGCTACTGCACCATTTTTGACAGCAAAGATATTATAACCCATATCGACGTGGATGTAAAGAGATTAAATAATAAAAATTCGGATAATTATATAAAAAGAAAAGGGACTAAGTCCCTCGCCTCTATAATTTGCCTGCTGAATTTATTTTGTTTAAAATTCTGTACAGAGTTTTAGTGTCTTGTTCGCCTAAATGCTTCATTAACTTAGTAATTCTAGCATAGTAAACGTCTTGTACACTTTCAACAAATGTGCGTCCTTTTTCAGTTAGCAGCACATATGTAACACGGTGATCCGATTTTGAATCTCTACGTGTTAGGTACCCATCTTCAACAAGTTTATTCATCTTGTGCGTAATGGCTGGTAATGTAACCTTCAATCTCTTGGCGATAGCACTTGGTTTAATTCCTTCTGGATCCCCAAACGCAACCGAGAATAAAAGTGTGATGTCAGCATCGCTCAATTGATACTTTTTGTGACGATAAATACCACTCTTTCTTAAGCCCTGCAAAGCTCTTTCGAAATCTTGTGCAAAAACTAATTTTTCATTCATAGTAATTCCCCCCTTACTATATATACCATTATATCTTTTTTTTTAAGAAAGTGTAAAGAAAAAGTTAATAAAAGTAAAGAAAATTCGGATTTTCACATATTTTAATATTTTATAGGTGAAAAAACGGTTTCATTCTTCCGATAACACTACAGATGACTTAAGGCTATTTATAGCATTTTTAAGCCAATTTATCTGTACTTCAAGCATTTTTTGTCTTTTATTTGGAACTTTTGCATATAAGTTTGTTGTTAACTTGAGTAAATGTTCATAATAGGAAATGGATTCGACTTTTCTCTTTAGAATTGGTCCTAAATAAGCATCTTCTTTAGTTAATGCCTGAAAGTTTTTTACCAATACAAATAATATATAGTAAAACCTCTCATGGACTACAACTTCATCGATTATCTGAAATCCATTTTCGCTTAGAAATTCTCTAAATTGATCAATATGAGTATGTACAGACACGATGTATTTGTGGGGGACTTTATGCGGCTGCATAAGAATCGTTTTAACAAGGTGCATGCCCATACCTGCGATTGCAACACCGTCAAAGCTATCTTCGATGTTTAAGAAACCATTTGAAAGTGCAAATGACACTTTATCAGATAGCCCAGAGGATTCTATGTTCTTTTTAGCATTATTAAGTGGCTGTTCATTAATGTCAGCAGCAATCCCTCTTTTGATATGGTGATTACTAAGTGCATCAATCAATAAATAGCCGTGATCGGTACCGATATCTAGTAAGGTATCAATCCCTACAGTTAGTTTACTTAAAGCTTCAATCCGTTTCATTATTTACGCGTTAAATTAAAGTCTTTAAGTTTCTTTTGACGAGATGGTTGTCTAAGTTTTCTTAAGGCCTTAGATTCAATTTGACGAATACGTTCGCGGGTAACACCAAACTCTTTACCAACTTCTTCTAGTGTATGAGTTTTGCCATCTAATAAGCCATATCTTAATCTTAGTACTTTTTCTTCTCTGTCAGTTAAGGTTTCTAATACTTCATCTAAGGTACGTTTAACCATTTCTTGAACGGTATATTCATAAGGGTTAAGCGCTGTAGGGTCAGAGATAAAATCTCCTAAAGATGAATCTTCTTCTTCACCTACTGGGGCTTCTAGAGAGATTGGTTCTTGAGCAATTTTTTGAATTGCTTGCACACGTTCAGCAGTAATACCCATACGTTCACCAATTTCTTCAGGTGAAGGTTCACGTGATAATTCTTGTACAAGTTGACGTTGAATTCTAACGAGTTTGTTAATCGTTTCAACCATGTGAACTGGGATACGAATGGTTCTAGCTTGGTCTGCGACAGCTCTTGTGATGGCTTGTCTAATCCACCAAGTTGCATAAGTAGAGAACTTAAATCCTTTTTCATGATCAAACTTATCTACTGCACGCATTAAGCCCATGTTACCCTCTTGGATTAAGTCTAAGAATAACATGCCTCTTCCAACGTAACGTTTCGCAATCGATACAACCAAGCGATAATTCGCTTCAACAAGACGATTTTTAGCATACTGTGCATCTTCAACCATGTTTTCAAGTTGAAGTCTATCCGCTTCAGGAATTTCATATCCGTCTCTTTTAGCTTCTTCGAGTTGTTCTTGAGCCATTCTACCGTTATTAACACGAATAGCATAATCCACTTCTTCATCGCCTTTTAAAAGCGGGATACGGCCGATTTCTTTTAAATACATTCTAACTGGGTCATCGACCTTGATGCTTGATGGCAGTGATTCGATATTTAAAAGTTCTTCTTCTTTAATGTCTTCGATTTCTAATGACGATAATGACAATTGATCAAAATCCATTTCTTCAATGTCATCTTCTTCCTCTTCTTCTTCAATATCTAACAAAACAGGTGCTTGTTCAACCTCTACATCGATTTCTTCTTCCTCATCGGAATCATTGGTAATGTCAATGTCTTTATCCAGCAACGCTTGTTCGATTTCTTTATAGTTTTTTGAATCAAATGGGGCGATTTTGATGACTTCATCAAAACTTACATAACCGTTTTTTTCACCTTTTTTGATTAAATCTGCGATAATTTTATCTAGGTTCATCACTATTCTCCTTCTTTAATAAATAATATGCCAGCTTGTCTGAGCGTAGCTAAACTCTTAGATATGATTTGGCGAATGCGTTCACGAGTTAACCCCATAAAATTGCCTATTTCCTCTAAAGTATAATACTTGCCGTCGTATAGACCAAAGCGATAGCGAATGACTTGCTCATCTCTCTGTCCTAAACCTTTTAACATTTCTGTTATTTGTTCTTTTTCTTTTTCCATTAAGTAGTTTTGTTCAGGATTTAATACATCCGAAGCGATAAAATCTGATAAGGTTGCGTCTTCTTCACTTCCGACTACTTTGTCTAGAGATACAACTTCTTGAGTCAATTGTTCATAATACATCACTTTTGACACTGATACCCCTAACGCTTCCGCAATCTCTTCTGCGGTTGGATGTCTATCCAAACTCATACTTAATTCATTTTTGATTCTTACCATTCGGTTTAGATCCTCAACCAAATGGACAGGTATTCTAATGGTTTTAGATTGTTTTGCAATCGCACGTGAAATGGCTTGTCTAATCCACCAGGTGGCATAAGTGGAAAACTTATTGCCCATACGGTAATCAAACTTATCCGCCGCTTTCATTAACCCCATTGAACCTTCTTGAACAATGTCCAGTAAATCCATTTTTCCATCGTATTTACGAGCAATAGATAAAACCAATCGCAGATTTGAAACCACAAGTTTATTTTTCGCATTAACAGCGTTTTCAATGGTTTTTTTGCGTTCTTCCTCTAATATTGGATCATCTAGGATGCCTTTAGCCATGGCTTCATGACCTAAAAAAATGGTTTTTGTGATTTCTTTTTCTTCTTCAAGTGTTAATAACTTAATATCGCCCATCTCTTTTAAGAATAAGTGATAGCTATCTAACGGTTTATCTTTCGGTATTTCAATAATAGGTGGTAACTCTTCTTCATATATGATTTCATAATTAGAGCTTTCGATTTCTTTCTTACATAAATCGAATAAAGCGTCATCCATATCGGTAAGATCTAATATGTCTCCGAGTGGGATTTTTTTAGTATCTTTGTATTGTTCTAATAATCCTTTGATAGACTCTTTCATGTGTTTACCTGCCTTTTACTGATTTTATTTTTCAGTGCCTTTTGCTTTTCAACCATTGTTGTCTGAGTATATGCTTCTTTTTCTTGTTTAATCTCAACGAGTAATGCTTTGTATGCCTTTGTATCTGTGATTGTTGACATCACATCCAGTAAGCGTGTAATGGCATCTTCATCAAAAATGAACTGTCCACCCCATTCAATTTGTGAGGTCACTTTATCATTAAGAACTGTTATTTGGTCTTCATCAAGCATGGTCTTAAATGTTTCTAAATCAAATGTTGAGTAAGATTTATAATAGCCATGCATCAAGGTTGTTCTTAATCTAAATAAATCCATATCAGCCACAAGCTGAGTACCCAATGCCTGATCAATACGGGTTGATGCAGATGGGTCTTTCATCATCGCAATCACAAGCTGTTTTTCAGCATGAAAATACTTTAGTGGCAATTCACGCTTGGCTTGTTGAGGCTTAGAATCATTTCGTGGGATACGTTCAATCTCAGGTTTTGGTCTGACTGCGTCGTAGCTTACACCTAAGTCATTGGATAATTTCTTTAAATAGATTTCTCTAATGCTGTTATCCTTGCCACGAAGTAAACTTATGACATTTTTCTTAAATGCATTGATATCATTTGCGTTGGTTAGGTCTAATCCATTTTTATAGTAATCATACCCAAACTGAACGGGATCAATGCTTTCAGATATCAACGCTTGGTAAGCCTCTTTACCGTTTTTCTTAACGAAGTCATCGGGATCTAGCCCGTCTCTTAAGCGAAGAATATCGACTCTTAAGCCAGCTTCTTGTAAAAGCGGAATTGCTTTCATAGTGGCATTTTGACCGGCTGAATCGCCATCATAAGCGACGATAACATGGTTAGTGTGCTGTTTGATGAGCTCAGCTTGTTTTTTAGTCAGTGCGGTTCCCATGGTTGCAACCCCGTAAGGAATACCAGCTCTATAAGATGCAATAACATCAAAGAATCCTTCGTGCAGAATCACTTTCTTACTCATTCGTATTTCTCTTAAAACAGATGAGAGATGATAAAGTGTTTCGCCTTTATGGAATATGACCGTTTCCGGTGTGTTGAGATACTTAACTTGATCATTATCTAAAGTTCTACCACTGAAGCCAACGACTCTACCAAGTGGATCGTGGACAGGAAATGTGATGCGGTAACTCATTAAGTCATAATAAGTACCATCTTCTCTTCGTTTCACTAATCCTGCAGATTCCATCTGATCTGGGTTAAAGCTCTTGTTTTTTAGAATATTAAATAATGCATCTTTCTCTTTTGGTGCTAGCCCAATTTGAAAGTGTTTAATTTCATCAATTGAAAGACCACGTTTCGTTAAATACTCAATTGCGATTTTACCTGATTCTGAATTGTGAAGGTAAAACTCATAAAATATATTGGCTTCCTTCATAATCGCATGTTCGACTTGGTCTTGTTCACCCTTTTTTACAACATTAAGTTTAATGCCTAGGGGTTCTGCCAGTGCTAGCGCGGCTTGTTCGAAACTTACATTTTTGATTTTTTGGTAAAACACAATTGGGGTTCCACCTTCACCACAAGCCATACATTTGGCCAAGTGCTTTTCTGGTGAAACGCTGAAGGATGGACTTTTGTCGTCGTGAAATGGACATTGGCCCATAAAGTTTTTGCCTTTTTTAACGAGATTGACATACGGGCTAACTAAGGCAACGATATCGGTCTTTTCATTAATTTCATCGATTAAGTTACGTGGAATTGCCATAAAAAGACCTCCTTCTCAATTAAAATGATACGTGTTTTTGGATAAATGCTTGTAAATCAGCAACAGCTACTTTTTCTTGTAGCATTGTGTCTCTAAAGCGAACAGTCACCGTATTTTGTTCTAATGTTTCATCGTCTACAGTAATACATAGCGGTGTCCCAATTTGATCTTGTCTACGGTAACGTTTACCAATATTTTGAGTTTCATCATAAGTTGTTTGTGTGAACTTAGAAACAATCTCTAATAACTCCAATGACTTTTCTTCATGGCGTTTTTTGATTAATGGTAAAATCGCTACTTGATAAGGTGCTAAAGCTGGATGTATTTTCAATACTTCTCTTATTTGTCCATCAGCCAGCGTCTCTTCTTCATACGCTTGAGTTAAGAATGCCATTAATAGTCTTTCAACCCCAACAGATGGTTCTACAACATATGGTAAGTAACGTTCGTTGGTTTCTGGGTCTAAGTATTCTAAGGATTCTTTAGATTGTGTCTGATGGGCGTTTAAGTCGAAGTTTGTTCTCGATGCAATCCCCCATAATTCATCAAATCCCCATGGGAAGTTAAATAAAATGTCTGTGGTTGCATTTGAATAGTGAGATAATTCTTTTGGATCATGGTCATGTAATTGAAGGTTTTCTTGTTTTAACCCTAAATCTTTTAACCAATTGATGCAATAATTTCTCCAGTAGTTGAACCATTCGATTTCAGTCCCTGGTTTGCAGAAGAATTCAAGTTCCATTTGTTCAAATTCGCGTGTTCTGAAAATGAAGTTACCTGGTGTAATTTCATTTCTGAACGATTTACCTACTTGGCATACCCCAAATGGGACTTTACGACGTGTGGTTCTTTGAATGTTCTTAAAGTTGATAAAAATTCCTTGTGCAGTTTCCGGTCTTAGATATACTGTATTACCAGCACTTTCAGTGACACCTTGAGAAGTTTTAAACATTAGGTTGAATGCTCTAATTTCAGTCCAGCCTACTTTACCACAATTTGGACATCCTACTTGATTATCCATTAAATATTTGTGTAATTCATCGTTTGTCCATGAACTTGGATTTACTGTGAAGTTTGTATGTTCCTCAATTAATTTATCGGCTCTATGGCGAGTATTACAAAATTTACACTCTGTTAATGGGTCTGAGAAGCCACCGACGTGACCACTTGCTACCCAAAC
The DNA here is from genome assembly GCF_016907055.1 of Paracholeplasma morum. NCBI lineage: Bacteria > Bacillati > Mycoplasmatota > Mollicutes > Acholeplasmatales > Acholeplasmataceae > Paracholeplasma > Paracholeplasma morum. Next base: position 5,504 of record NZ_JAFBBG010000007.1, on the reverse strand, counting down.
TTGTGAATTCATTAAAATCGATGAATCCAATAAGACGTTGTATCTATTTTCATCATGGAATTTCTTTAACCATGCTTTTTTAATATTGTTTTTTAACAAACTACCTAGTGGACCATAGTCCCAAGTATTTGCTAAACCACCGTATAATTCTGACCCTTGATAAATAAAACCTGTTTGCTTAGCATAGGTCGTTAATTTTTCTAGACTAATCATGTTATCCCTCTATTCTCTTAAACCTTTAATATCATATTCTAGATGGTATCGATAAAAGGTTCTAATAAATGTTTCTATTTTCATTATTTCATCACTCGTTAAGGTGAGTTCGTCCTCTTGTTTATAAAAGTACACTTTCGATAACAAGACGGTTTCTTCTAAACCGATTTCTGGATAAAGTCTATTGGTTTTGGTTGCTACTCTAGCTTCTTTAATCGAGAAACCAACAGGATCATTACCAACAAAATCTAACCCATATCCCAATAGAAATAACAATTTGACTGCAAAAATCAAATGTGCCATCTCAACATTAGTATTTATGTACTCCAAAAGCGAATAAACTTTATCATGTGGCAGATCTTCTGTGATTAGATGATCAATGAGTTCTAAAATGATGGCTATATGTTTCGTTTGTTGATAACTTACTTTTACCTGTCTATAGTCATTTAATAAAAGCGGTTTAGACAAACTATACATGTCTTTATCTTTCATATCAAACTCTATTAGTGTTAGGTATTGAGCAAGATGTCTGTGTTCATTTTTTAAACTCTTGATTCCATTGGCTACCAAAGTGACTTTTCCTGTTGGCGTATAAACAAACAGTAGTTTTGATGACTCTTTATAGTCTAGTGTTTTATAGATTAAGCCTTTATTCCGATTTGTCATAGCCAAATGCCTTTAAATCTGAAGGTCGATTTCGCCAGTCCTTTTTCACTTTAACCCAAAGGACTAAATGAATCTTTGTATCTAGTATTTTATTGATTTCTTTGCGGGCTTCTGTACCAATTTCTTTGAGCATTTGGCCGCCTTTACCAATTAGAATTTGTTTTTGTGTACTACGTTCAACCACAATGGTTGCATGTACTTCATATGTCTCATCTACCATTTCTGTATGTTCGATGACTACAGCTACTGCGTGAGGGACTTCTTCTTGGGTTTTATAAAGAACTTTCTCACGGATGATTTCAGCCATGATTTGGAAATCCGTTTGATTCGTGATTTCGTCAGTTCCAAATAGTGGATAGCCCTCTTGTAGGTCTTCTTGAAGTGCTGTAATTAGTTTATCAATGTTAAGGTTTTCTTTCGCTGATATAGGGAAAAACCCCTTAAATGGAAATGCTCCTAAATAAGACATAATGATTTTATCGATCTCAGCCTTTGATTTAAGTTCATCAATTTTGTTAATGATTAAATAGACCGGGCTGTCGATGTCTTTAAACAATCTAATGATTTGGTCTTCGCCAAATCCTTTTGCTTGGTCTACCATGAATAAGACTGCATCCATGCCTTGAATGGAACTGTAGGCAGTTTCATCAAGGATTCTACCCAGTTGGTGCTTAGGTTTATGTATCCCCGGTGTATCAACGAAGACGATTTGATAATCCTCCGTTGTCTTTATACCCAATATTCGGTTTCTAGTTGTTTGAGGTTTTGGGCTCGTGATCGCAATCTTTGACCCAATTACCTGGTTTAAGAAAGTAGATTTACCGACATTAGGCTTTCCTACTATACTTACGAATCCACTTTTAAAATTACTCTTCATTATGCTCAACTTCGTCAAATGAATAAGGCAATAGTTCTTTGATGTTTGTAGGTTTGATATCGCCTTTTAGGTTAGATAAGTAGATTGGTGTGTTTTTTGGCATCAATTCATTCATCACTTGTCGGCATGCCCCACAAGGACTAATTGGTTGATCGGTCCCACCAGTGACAGCAAGTGCCACGATGTCTTCTTTATGATACCCTTGGCTATAAGCCGAGAATAGTGCACTTCTTTCCCCACAATTGGATAAACCATATGAAGCATTTTCAATATTTGCGCCATGAATGACGGTGCCATCTTTCATTAATAAAGCTGCACCAACGCCAAAGTTTGAATACGGCGAGTAAGTTTTTTGTCTTGCTTTAATTGCTTCTTGAACTAATTGTTCCTTTGTCATTTTATAACCCTCTCTAAATTTGCTTTCTTTAAGATTTCTTCTTGTTTTGTGAACATCACTTTTTCATCTTCTTCGGTATGATGGTCATACCCAAGTAAATGTAAATAGCCGTGTACAGATAAGAAGCCAATTTCTCTTTCAATGCTGTGATTGTAGTCACTAGCTTGTTCTTTTGCTCTATCTAGGCAAATAAATATGTCACCGATATAATCGTCTTCTTTATCTGGAAAACTAATTACATCCGTCACTTTGTCAATTCCTCTATAATCTCGATTCATTGTTTTAATTGCATCAGATGTTAGGAAGATGACACTCATTTCCTCTTTTGTGTCGACTTGCTCGAATATTCTTTTGATTAATACTTCGGCTTGTTCTGTGTTTTCTTCTGTTTGATTGTAAAATGTAATATCCATTAGGACTCATACCTTTCTAGTATTCTTTGAACCAGTGGATTTCTAACAACATCCAACCGTTTGAAATGAACGACCTTAATCGCTTCAATATCTCCTAACAAGTTAATGGCTTCGGTTAATCCAGAACTGATACCTCTGGGTAAGTCTGCTTGAGACGGATCCCCAGTAATAACCATTTTGGATGAAAACCCTAGTCTTGTAAGAAACATCTTCATTTGCGTTGGGGTTGTGTTCTGTGCTTCATCTAAAATGATGAAGGCATTTTCTAGCGTACGCCCACGCATGTAAGCAAGTGGCGCAATTTCAATGACTCCTTTTTCCATAAGTGAAGTGGTTAGTTCAAACCCTAAAAACTCATAGAGGGCGTCATATAGTGGAATCAAATACGGATCCACTTTTTCCTTCAAATCCCCCGGTAGGAATCCTAAGGACTCACCGGCTTCAACCGCAGGTCTAGTTAAAATCAGTTTTTTGACTTTATTGTCTTTTAAGTAACTAACTGCTTGAGCAACGGCAAGATAGGTCTTACCTGTTCCTGCAGGGCCGACTCCAAAGACCATATCCGATTGGATCAATGCTTCATGGTAGACTTTTTGAGTGAATGTTTTCGGGTAAATTGGTTTGCCTTGCTGATTGATAATAATGTGCTTTCTACGTAAAAAAAGATTTTCAACATCTTCTAGTTCATTGGCTTCAGCTAATTTAATGAGATAAAGAACATCTCTTTCAGACAGTGATACTTGTGATGCAATCAAAATCATTTTTTCTAATACGCTTTCCATTATGGAACAAACAGCTAGATCAACACAATCGGTATGAAACTCAGTATTTGTAAGAACCAAATTAACATTAAAATAGGTCTTAAAGACCTCTAAGTTCTTATCGAATGCACCGACAATGTTATACGCCAATTCCGGCTCTTTTAGAACTACATTCAACTTCATTCAATCACTCCTAGGTTTATTATATCATAATAAAGGTGAAAAATAAGTCATTTAATAAAAGAAAAAAGCACAAATTCATGTGCTTATTTTTTATTGCTTCGAGCTGCTTGGCGCTTTAATTTACGATCAACACTAGGTTTAACGTAAAACTCGCGCTTACGTGCTTCTGCGAGGGTGCCAGATCTAGAGACGTCACGTTTAAAACGACGCAATGCATCTTCTATAGATTCGGTTTCACGTACTACGATTTTAGGCATGTCTGCCCTCCTTCCGCACTTAAAAATCCTTAAGCCGTTATCATTATATCGAATTTAATACTGTTTGTAAAGCCTTTTATCAATGATTTTAATTTGATTGACTTTCCAGATGTGCGTCAATGACGCTCAAGGCGTATAGACAGGCAATTTCCGTCTGCAGTATTCTTTTTCCTAATCCTACTCTCTGAAAACCTTTGGATGCTAAAAACGCCAGTTCTTTCTCGTCAATACCGCCTTCTGGGCCGACTAAGATTGCTACAGAATCTCCTTTTTGAATGTTTTTAACACAATCTAAGAAAGAAACATCTTTATCATTCTCATACGCTACCCATAAATGATCAAAACGATACTCTAATTTATCAAGTGACTCCTTATAGGATATCTGTGGAACGGCATCTCTGTGCGATAACCTTGAAGCTTCATAAGCTATTTTTAGAAAACGGTCCATTTTTTTGTCAATAGAACTACTATCATAAGAAACGATGCTTCTTTTCATGGGTACAAAGATTATCTCTGATACCCCAAATTCAGTTGCGTATTTGGATACAATTTCTTGTTTATCTTGTTTTCCAAGACCTTGTATGAGAGTTATCTTTACATGGTTTGGCACAGAGGCTAATTCTTTTAGATATTGGACCTCTACCATATCTTTATCGATGCTAACAATTTCTGCTAAAAAACAGACGCCACCGACACAAAGTTCGATTTGCTCTTTTGGTCTCATACGCATCACTTTGCCAATATGAAATGCAGTTTCGCCTTTAAGTTCATTGGTTTTTTCCGTGATAAAATAACGTTGCATAAACACACATCCATTCTTGCTAACGACTAGATTATACCTAAATAAGGAACAAAAGAAAAGCCTTCACTATAGAAGGCCTATTCGATTCATTTTTTTGTGACCTGGGTCATCTTGATTTCCCTTGTATTTTTCGTCATCATCATGGTCATTATTTCCCCCACCACGATTCGGATTTTTATGACCTGTAAAATCCCCTTTATCGCCATTTTTGTTCATAATTTCATAGCGGAATAGGTTTTCTCCAGTTAATTCATCTTGAATAACTGTGACGATCATCTTTTCTTCTTCAGATTCATACATAATCTTAATGAAGTTGTCTTTATCAATATAAGCTAAGAATTTATATGTGGTTTCATCATTTGTTTCTTCAATAGGTTCCACCAAAATAAGTTCATTATAACAAATGACATACGTTCTTGTTACTCCTAACATATCTTTAGTGCTGTATGTGATCATTTGAGCATAGGCTCCTCTGTCAGATATAGTCATTTGAACATCAAGTGTACCATTGCGTGAACTACCCACCACTTAAATAGAAGTGGGGGCTTCCTATCCAAACCAGCGTACCCGCCAGTGACTCAATAGGCTATCCCCGTAGTCCCTACGGTTCTAAAATCCTTTTATAACTGAAATGCTAACTTATATTGTCTTAATCCTTCTTTGTTGATATTGATCGCTGCGTTGTGATCTCGATCTAAGTGTAACTCACAACTTGGACACTCAAACACTCGATTAGAGAGTTTGAGGGTAGTATGTAATTCCCCACAACAACTACATCTCTTAGATGATGGATACCACTTATCCATCACCATCAGTGTTTTACCCTGTGTTTCTAACTTATACTTCAAGAAGGCTATAAACCTAGTCCAACCAAATCTAGATACCTGTTTGGCGTAATATGGATTATCTTGAGACATCTCGATGAGATTTAAACC